>JASJAN010000008.1 GCA_030066985.1 Desulfobacterales bacterium | reverse complement strand
GTTAAAGAACTGGTACCCGTATAGTGCCCGTCGTTGGCGTCGCCCGGGTATTGCTTTTTTTCCACCAGGCAGTAGAAGGCATTGCGGGTATTGTTGTCTTTATCACTTTCTTCCAGGTAAGCGCCGGTTCCAAAATAAACCCGCAGATTACCGTCAGCGTCATAAGCAACCGCCGGTGGGGCAGTTATGGGCTGGCCGCCGGTATTAAATAGCTCTCTTTTCCTCCAGTATTGATCTTCATAGTCATAATAGAACTTCCACAGGGAACCCTCGGTGTCGCCCGCATAAATCAGATCCAGATAGCCGTCCATGTCAGAGTCAAGAGCAGTCGGAGACGTCAAGCTGTAATAGGGACTGTCCACTGATTTAACCTGGGTTTTTTTCTTAGCTTTAGTATGCTCCTCCTCCCTCCAAATGCTTACGGGACTGCCATCGGAAATATTAAAGGCCGCTATGCGCCCCTTTTTATCAGAATCATGATACCCACTGGTGATAAAGGCCACCCAATCATCTACCACACCGCCATAAGCTTTTACCTTGCCAATTGCGGGTACATTGGAAGATAACATCCCTTTGCCTGGAAACGGAATGATATTCCACATCATCTTAAATTTGTCATGCGCCGGCTCGGTTATATCAAGAGCGAAGTATTCTTCGCCACCTAAGCGATTGCCGCCGATTAGTATGGTTTTCCATTTGCCGCTTGGCGGTTCGCTTTCATCCCATACGTCCCTCACATTGACGGTCAGATCCACATAATATTTATGGCAATCTTCCACTGTCAGCTCTTTGAGTTTGGCCTGAAGATTATAAGGAATAAAGGCCCATTCTTCCTGTCCGGTGCCTGAATCAAAGGCATGCAGCATGCCGTCATTCGCCCCCACATAAATCATGGTTTTGCGGTTGCTGTGAGCGGATTTGAAGGCCGGATAACTTCCGTACTCCGGCGGTTCGGTTTTATACGGATTATCAAAATACCAGGCTTTAGGAGCACCCACCGTCTTCGGTGTGGAATAGATGATATCGCCCAACAACCAGTTGTTACGATCTCTGTATTTGTCACCGTCGTATGTGGTGTCGCCACGGATGTAATTGATGATATCATACGCCTCTGTCAAATCGACTCCCCATTTTAGCGACATAGCCGAACTAACCCCAAAGTCATCTGTGAACTCAACTTTAGGGAGGAAATCTGAAAGTAGGGGCGTATAAATCTTGCGATGCGCATGGGTGTTTGATGCAACCCTGCTGTTGAGCAGTGCACCGGCTTCCCAATCTGCGGTATCCGTATCATCATACGGCAGGGTAAAGCGCTCCAGATAGCCCCGCCAGGAAGCGCCCGGCAGAAACTTGGCCCGGAACAGATAATCGTCGGTACTCGAGGATGTAGTGATCGTCGTCACCGCCGTGCCCGATGATATTTTGGCCATGATGTCCTGAATGGCCGACTGCATGGCATTGGTCAGATCGGTAATATCATTTTGGGCCAGAAAGAACTGTCCGCCGCCATTGTCGGCGGCATCCTCCAAGAAAGCAGGGACATTGCCCACGTCAAATCCAAAGCCGACCACATAGGTGACGATATTTTGCTTCTCGGGCAGGTCCGAGCGCATGTCATTCTCATACAGGTATTTGGCCACGTCGTCAAAATACTCGACCCGGCCACCGGTATCGCAACCCGAGTCTCCCTTTTTGCAATCTTCCGGATCATTGTCGCCGTCATAATCGCCGATGACATCGGTGACAACATTCCAGTCCGAATCATAGTTCGATTCACCGTCGGTTAAGAAAATAATAAAGGTTTTTTGACAGGATTGGGTAATCGGACTGATGGAATCAATGGTGTTGCCAAAATCATCGGTCAATGACGCTGCATACGGGACGCCGCCGCCTGCGATTGGCACACCGTTTAGATCGGCATCACCACCCATATTGCCAGTGATCTGTTCACCGGCCTGAAACGTACCGACCACAGTAATGAGTCCCAAAGTAGCTGTATCAGGGCCGGTGCTGTTAATCGAAACGATTCTGGCCGTCGCTCCTGAAGTTTGACCGGTAATGATTTCATCGACATTGAACGGGTTTAATCCGTCGTCATAATTTTGAATATCAGCGGACATCTCAGCACCGCCTATATAATACGTATAATCAACGCCCTCTTTGTAGTAGCCGAAGCCCGCCGGCCCTTTCCCGACCCGATTTCCGTTTCCATCGATTATCGTAGCAAAATAACGCCCGGCCGATGCCAGGGTTTCAGCCAAAACCGTCCAGGTCTGGGGGTCGTTACTGTTACGATAATTATAACCGTCGCGGTAGCCCGGATCACCCGGCTGTAGCAGATCCCCCCAATTGTCGATATAGTCAATTAATTCGGTGCCCGGCGTCCCGCAGGGCCGCAGCAACTTACCGCCCTGCCTGAAATACGCACCCTGAAGGTCCTCTATAAAATTGCTGCCATCCAGGCGCATCAAGCCAAACCGAATATTGGGATTGTCATTGATGATATTTTTAAACACCGTTTTAGCGGTTTCCCAGCGGGAAAGTTCCCAATTGCCGTCCACCAGTGTCTCGCCGCGGCCCATCGACCCGGAATGGTCCAACACCAAAAGGACATTGGGCCCCACGCCGGCGGTTGTAAACGGCGGTATCGGACAATTGCCCAAACCCGGGGTAATAGTGTCTCCGACCGTAACGGTCACATAGGCGTGATTGTCCGCCGTGTCGGTGATGGTCACGGTGATCGTACCCCCCCCGACAGCAAATAGGGTCAGCGTGTCACCGCTCACCGAGACACTGGCCACACTTGGATTGCCGGAAACGGCGGTGTAGCCGGGTGCGCCACCGCTAATGGTAACAGTGGCCGTCTGACCTGGATAAAAGCTCACGTTCGCCGGAGAAACCGCAAGCGGTTCGGTAACAACCACATTGATATAGGTACTGGCACCCACATCATCGTTAACCAGGATCGTTGCGGTACCAACCCCTACGGCCTCTACGGATACTGTATCGTTACTCAGCGTGACAGTTGCCACTGAAGAGTCAGAGGTGGACACTGTGTAAGGACTGGTGCCACCGTAGATTACGGCGCCTTCGATGTCTCCCACAGTGAGGCCCATGGTGCCCGGGTTGACCGTCAGCTCGGTGGCCCCCCCTGGGCCGAAGGCCAAAAAGGCGTTTAGATAGGCAGCGCCGGCTGCATCCCCGTAATTGATGGTCCAGCCGCTGGGATCAAAGGAGGTCAGCGTCGACTGCCAATCGATGCTGCCCCCGGCTGAATATGCCGACATGAATTGGCTTTCGCTTACACGATTGTGCGTATCGGTCGTAGCCGCTGCATTTTCGTCATGCTGCATGAGCGCAACGGTATCGGTTCCGTCTGAAAACCCAATGGCCATTGAACAACCGGCGGTATTCGTATTTGCGCCGGTAACCGCAGCACTGCCGATACTCAATAAAAATATGGGTTCAAACCCGGCACTACTTTCCACATCGTCTCCAGTTGTGGTCCGCGCGGTTCTGGCAGTTGAGTAGACGTTTGGTTCTGTTCCCAGTTTGAGTGCCAAATATCCCATGTAATACTCATTGGGGGCATTTTTCAAGCGGGTGGTGACACTAAAACCATCGGTGTCAAAATTGCCGATTTCATACCCGGCATCATCAACGCCGTCATAGTGGGCAACACCCGCGCGGGTATCATCAAAGCGTGTGTATGTCAGAGCAGGACTCATAGCATCGCGACTGGCCACCATCATGCTATACTGATTGTTGCTGGCCTGCCGGACAGGATTGAGCGCCCATCCCAGTGAAAAGCTATGGTCATCATTGATCGTGTCGCCATCGATATTTAAAAACTGTCCGATATAGGATGTGATAATCACGTCGGGCTCAAATCCTGGAGCGGTGACATCTACCGATGTGTCTATCGTATAGGCCAGATCTACAGTGTCCACATCCACCTGGAGATCGTCACCGCCGAAAGCGATATAGCTTACGATCGGATTGGTCGGTTCGATAAATTCGGTTACGATACTGATGGTAAAACCGTCAGCATCCATGCTGACATGGCTGGCTTCGCCTTCCACATACTGGTTTGCTTGGGCATCATGCGTGGCCAGCACCCGGTCACTGAATCCCCGGCGGCCGACATCGCTCGTTCCCTGGTTGTCCTCGGAACCCGATGCCATGCAAAACTGTCTGACCCCATCGGTCATTCCAATAGAAAGGATGCTACCCTTGCCGTTAGAATTCGTATCAAGTGTGTCGTTTTTGGTATAGAAGAGAATATAGGCCTTGGGTCGGAATCCCACACCGGTTATAGACTGGTTCCCGGTACCTGAATTTACGATGAATGTCCCGGATTTGGCCTCAAGCTGAGCATGAGCGGCATGTGGCAGGCCCACAAGACAAAAGACTGCAAACAGTGCAATTGCCAGCACGTGCACGCTCTGCTTAGAAACGGTTTTATGCCAACATAACCTCAGAAAGCCGTTGAGGTTCTTGTAGTAAATTTCTGCTAATTTCATAATCCTAGCTCCCTATATGTTCAATTTTGCCGGCGGTAACCGTAATCTGAGACACCGCGTCTTCGATCCGCGCGGGTACGGTGGCGGTTGATGTTATCTCATAATTGTATCTTAAAAACATGGTGGGATCCCATCCAGGAGCAATTCCGGCCCCGTTATAAACAGCCGTTATGCCATATTGAAAATTCGATTTACTATCAGAAAACGGCAGCATGTCGTAAAACTCATCGCTTTCATCCGTGCCGCCGTCAAGATCGTTATCAATCATATCTGAACCCTGATTAAACTGGATGGTCGTAAAATTTATGTACTCGTCGTGTTCATCGGTAAATCCGTCACCATCGTTATTTATGCCATCAATTCCTTCGAAATCGTCAGATGCGAGATTAACCGTTGGAAGCGGATATTGATCATCTATCCAATCTGCCATCACGTGCCACCCACTTTCAGCCGTAAAAAACGCCATTTTATGCAATTGCATATTGGCGGTTATATTTAATTCTGAATTGCTCATGGTGGTGGCTGATATACCAATTATCGTGAGCAGCACTAAAATCAACAGGGCGGCTACCATCACGGAACCATCATCCTTTTTGAAGGTGGCTTTTATTTGAATCATTTGTCTTTTCTCCCTTTGCCTATGGCCATACGGATTTAACCGATATTTTCCAACAATCTTCCTGGTCCCAGATATCAAGCGTTTCTGCGCCAATAAAAGTTTTCGCTCTAGATATTCGCTCTTATAAAATCAAGGCTGACCTCATTTTCCTTTTGATCAAAATTTCCACACCCTGTTTCGCCATCTGTCCAGCGCACCGAAAGTATTATGGTTTTCGTACTTGGTATCGGTGTGTCTTCAATAGCCGACCACTGTAGGCAATATATATTGTTTGCTGATGAGTCCGATTGCGTATCTGTATCTAATAAAGGATCATTGTAATCCGCTAACGACATCAGTTCCTCTACTTTTTCAGAAGCCAACATGGTTGCCTCTGTACGCATTCTGGCCGAAGCATTATTATTTATGGCAGAGATCTGCATGCTGCTCACCGCCAAAATACCAATGGAAAAGATGGCAATCGCAAAAAGCGCTTCGATGAGGGTAAAACCCTTGTTCTCAGGCATCATTTTGATTTTGGTTTCAATTGCGTTGGTTCTCATCAATTAGAAATCTCCTCGATTAATAGCCCATATTTCGGCATTTGATTTTATGAGTCAGATTCATATTTCGATCCCTTGAGGTGGCCGTAAGCGCCACTTCAATAGATCGGATATCCGGCAGATCAGCGGCTGTAAGCGGAAAAGGTATCTGCGAATCGTCTTCCCGATGGTAGGTAAACGCCAGGCTTGTAATTTGTTCAGCTGCGACCTGCCAAGCACCGCTGGAACCGTCCCATCTTTCCAAAGTGCTGTTAGCTGCATTTAGTCGATAAGCAATGATTTCAAATCCAGCAATAGCGGCAGCAGCATCTATGGTTCCGCTGTCATCGCTGTCCATGGTGAACGCTATATTATTGGCATCGCTGGCGGCACCAGAGCCATCGTGGGGTGAACCCAAACTTGCAAAATTTTGAACAAAACCGGCAGGTGCGGGCGGATCGGTTATGCTGTAGCCTGCCATCATTATTTCTCTTTCCAAAAGGTACAAGGCCGCCCGCATATTCTGTTGCATTTGAACCACGAGTTGTTGGGTCCGGTGGGCCTGGGTTTGCGAACGGTATGCTGCATAAATCGAGCCCAAGACAATAGACGCTACGACCATGGCGATCAGAAGTTCAATTAACGTAAAGCCTTTTCGATTCATTATTTATTCGCTCCTCTGATGATCATACCCGGCTAACCTGTCTAATTGATCTGGATATTTCCGGCAGTGGTTATCGTTATCGTATTTTGTCTGGTATTGCCTTGATTTGTTAGGAAAACGCTTCCAGAGCCAAGACCGCCGGCGTTGTTGCGGGGAAGCCCATCGGAAGCAAAGACTAGCCCTGAATCAGGATTTGAAAAAGTCAGACCGTCCCCTCCGCCTTCACTTAGGTCAAGTCTAACGCCTGGATACTGAGACCAATTCACCGTCTGGACCACTTGATCATTAATAGGATTAAAATCAAAGCTCAAATCGGAATCCATATAGATCACATAATCATTGGCACGAAATTCAATCCCACAATTTCCGTTTCTACGCACCGATTCCATCTTAGCCTTTTGAAAACTTGAGTAGACATCCCTGGCGGCCCGACTCAACTGAGCCTTTTTGCGCCACCCAAGAAAGTTAGGCATAGCAATGGCGGACAAGATGGCAAAAATGGCAATTACCGTCAAAACTTCCATCATTGAAAATCCATTTTTATTGCGCATGGTCTGAATCTCCTGAAATTTTTTATATGGAACGACTAGTAATTCAATATGCGTGCCAGTTTGTGATTTTGAAAAAAATTTATCTTTATCATTTTCACGAATCCTGTAGCGAGATAGGGTTTTGTAATAATTAGAAATATTGAGACATTACGTTCGGGCAATAATTTGTTAATTCTAATTTTTAACAATTAAATATGTGCCTTTTTCCCCAAACTATTAAATCTTTTAATAAATTAAAAAAATTTTATGCTGGATTTTAAAATAGAGAACTTAAATAAACGAAGATCTTCGACAAAATAAGATGGTGAGCGTAAAGAGCACTAAAGGAAGGAAGTATTTTGACAATCTTACCAGCGAAACGAAAAATATATGACACCAGTTGGATCGCTTTAATATAATTGTTGAATATTTCTGAGAAGGCCAAACCTATCTATTTACTAAGTAAAAGCAGGCGTTCAACTTTTTTGAGTAAAAAGGGACAAATAATACCTCATCTGATCTTGTTGAAGTTCTATCGTGCGGTCCTTTTTTCTACAATATCCCTTTCCGGTTTAATAATTTTCAATCCAATCTAGTCCAAGTTCTAAAAGCTTGCCACGGCGGGGCTGGCCCGTAGTCGGATCACAGCCGATCATTTCATAATACAGCACAACAGCCTCGCAAAAATCGGTTTCTTTGAACATCTGATCTCCGGCATTGGGTCCGTCAGGTTTGGGATCAAACAAACGCTTGGGAAGTTGATCGTTTTTTATTGACAACCCTTCGCGGCTGTTAAATGCCCGGGCAATCATGGTGGCGCGCTCTCCGGCGCGCATCAATTCATACAGACTCGTATCCCATCCGGTCACCGCATTGACGCTATCAACCATGGTGTTGATCGGCATCACACCTCTGGGGGCATAGCCAAAAACACACAGGCCCAAGGCATCCAAGGTGCGCCAGAAATTTTCCAGAATCTTGTATGAGCGCACTTTTTCCGAATTAATTTCAGTAGCATGCATAGCTCCATAGATGCCCAAAGGTCGAACAGAATTGACCGGAAACGACTCCGGATTGACAAAAGCGGTGTCATGTGCCGCCGTCATGTGATCGGCGCCGTAAGGGCTGACGGCAAAACCAATGCCCACACCGACCTTAATTCGCGGATCGTGCATAGAGATCTCCTGGCCTTTGACCGCCAGATGGTCGAGGGCATGTGGATGCCCCCATTTTTCGGCCAACCGGGCAGAGCCTTCCGCCAGAACGTCGCCAAAGCCTTCACGATGGGCAATCAGCTCCAGCAGTTGGAGCATTAAATCGGCATCCCCGAAACGCAGCTCCAGACCGTCGGTATCTGAGGTGCCAATAATTCCCGCCTCGAAGCATTCGCAGGCAAAAGCGATCGTCATCCCGGCTGAAATGGTATCGATACAATAGCGATTGCAGATTTCGTTGCCCTTGGCGATGGCTTTCAGGTTGGCAATATTCAGATTGCTCCCCAGCGCAGCAATGGTCTCATACTCAGGGCCACCGTAACGGGAATCGACGCCATATTGAGGGTCATCCAGTGCAATGCCGCGTTTGCAGCGGATCGGGCAGGCATAGCAACCTTTTCTTTTCTGTAAAAGCACCTCATTGTAGCGATCCCCGCCAATGGCCGCTGCATGGTCAAAGCGGCTGCGCCGGAAATTGTCAACCGGCAGCGCGCCCGCGGCTGATAAGATCTCCGGGAAGGCTGTGGTGCCGTAAACAAAAAGCTGTTCGCCTGCCGGATTATCCTTGAAGGTGCGCGCATATTGCTGCGCTGTTTCACGCAAAAATTCCGGTGATGCAAAAGCACATTTTTCAGTGCCCAAAGCAGCGACGGCGCGCAGATTTTTTGATCCCATCAGGGCCCCAAATCCACCACGCCCATTAAAGTGTCCAAGATTATTCGTAATGTTGGCAAAACGCACCCGGTTCATACCGGCCGGCCCGGTTTGCGCCACACGAATTTTAGAGCTGCTCAGCTCATTGCGAATGGCGTCTTCGACTTCTTTTGTCTCCAGTCGGGCAATCTTTGAAGCATCTCTTATTTCTGCTTTACCCTCGGTCAGCCATAAATAAACTGGTTTTTCCGCCCTGCCGCTAAACACCACAGCGTCGAAGCCGGCCATTTTCAGCTCGGGGCCGAAAAACCCCGCTGCCTCGGATTCGCCGGCAGTTCCGGTCAGCGGTGATTTGCCCACCGCCGCAAAGCGGCAAGCAGCCGGCAAAGGTGCACCCGTCATCACCCCGCTGGCCAGAGCCAGAATATTGTCCGCTGAAAATGGGCCCGTGCCGGCCGGCACCATTTGCATCAGATAATGGTATCCAATCCCCCGGCCCCCCAGATACGATCGGTAAAAAGCCTCATCCTGTTCATCAATCGTCACTTTTTGCATGGTCAGATCTACACGCAAAATTTTACCAGTGTAACCGAACGGCATGGTTGGTCCTCCTCTGAAAAGGGGTTGTCTCTGAATTTGCATAAACGGTGAAGGCACTATAAATCAAACTCAAATAGGATGTCAAAAAAAGGTTTCGATGATGATATCAAACCGTCATTTGTTCAATGCGATTAGAGAAACCACTTGAAACTTCACATTTGCGGGTATACCTTGTTTTACCTGCGGTACTGGCCGGCTTGCAAATGCCGAAAACCAGTATTGAATGCGTGAGAAGACCTTTGAATGTTCACCTGGATCTCTGATCATATGAGGGTAAGTTGAGGAGGTTGATATGAGCAACGAAACCGTGCTTTATTTTAAGCCCTACCCTTTTGCCGTTGGCCAGAAAATTTATATCGATGGCGGACCGCGCAAGGGCGATTGGGAGGTTGTCGGTATCAGCGATCGCAAGGTTAAGCTGCGCTGCCCGCTTTCCGGTAAAGAGCTGGAGTGGAATCGATTCTGTTATTTTGCTGAGGAGCGGGAGGGGGAAAGATGGCCGCATGTTGATTAAGACTGTTGAGCCCGTTGCCCGCGTGTCCGCCTCTGGTGGGTTAGCCCGTTTACCGGTTGAAAAATTCGCATAAGGAACGTGATATATGAAATCGGATCTGCAGGCATTAGAGGAAAAACTGAAAAAGGTGGATGAAAAAATTGCGGAAGTCAATAAACGCATGCCGGCCCATTCCGTCAAGCCCCCTATCATGATGCAGCTGTTTGAGCTTGAAGACGAACGCAATGCGCTCGTAAAACAGATTGAAAAACTGAAGGAATAAAAGGAAACTAATTGGGACAGTGTTCAAACCATCCGGAGCGCGAAACCCGCTACGAATGCAGCAAGCACCAGATCTACATGTGCGCGGACTGCCTGGATTGCCGCGACCCGGATATCTACTGCAAATTCCGCGAGTCCTGCACGATCTGGTTTTTAACCCAAAAGAACTTTGATGATGAGATCTCATCAAAAAACTGAAAAAATCCACACGGGAGATATATTTGGATACTGTAGATTACAAACCGATCGGAACGATTCACACACCATTTGAGCGCCTTGAGGGCACACCCATCCAGCCAGTCGGCGGCGCTGATGTCAAGGCGGAGGTTGAAATTTTTGATGAATTTGTTGCCGGTTTGCAGGACCTTGAAGGCTTCTCACACATTATCCTCATCTATCATTGCCATTTGGCCCAACCCTATCGACTGCGAATCACGCCTTTTTTAGATGATGCCGAGCGCGGTTTATTTGCCACGCGCGCACCTGCCCGTCCCAACCCAATTGGTCTGTCCATCGTTCGACTCATTCGGATTGAGTATCAAATTCTCTCTGTCAAAGACATCGATATTGTCGACAATACGCCGCTGCTGGATATTAAGCCCTATGTGCCCGAATTTGACGTTCGCCATACGGAGCGCATCGGCTGGCTTGGACAAAAAACCACCGCTGCAAGAAACACAGTTGATGACGGAAGATTTGGGAATTAAGGCTTGGCTGCTGGATAGGAAGTCCGGTTGATGTGTAAAAATAAGGCGTCAGAAAGTTATGGTATTTCCGACCGTATTGATAACGACCTTGTCTTTAAAGCGTGCAAACATTGCTTGAATGGCCTGGTTGCCGGTGCAATGCCCCACGACAATTTTTTCCAATTTAAAGCCCTGCAAATGCTGCATGATGGTGTCCAGCTTTTCGCCGCTCGTTTTGACAAGGTGCAGCCCCCCCATAACCGCGTAAATTTGTTTTTGGCCGGTGATGTGACACACATGATTCAAGGTATTGATAATGCCCCGATGGCTGCACCCCAGAACGACAACCAACCCCTTGCCGGTTTTCAGGATTAAGGCCTGATCATCAGCCAGCGAATCGGGAACCTTGTGCCCGTCTTTTTCGGTATAAAATCTCTCCGCTACGGTTTCAAATGCGGACTGCAAGGGTATTTCACCGGTGGTCATCATGTTGGGGGCAATTTCCACCGGTGCGGCATCCAGGCATATGGTAACCCCTTGTGAGGCCAGATCTTTTTCGCTGATCGGGATCCCAACTTTACGGTATTGACCTTTGCGCTTAATGAGTTTGTCGTTGAAGGCATCGGGGTGGGCGTAGAGCGAAAAATTTGAATTATGCACCAACAGGTGCTTCAAGCCGCCGGCATGATCGTAGTGCCCATGACTGAGCACCACCGTATCGATCGTTGCCAGATCGCTGCCGAGGACGCGGGCGTTGTTTTTTAAGGCCAGATATTGCCCGGTATCAAACAAAATGCGTCGCGCTCCGGTTTCGATCAAAAAAGCCAGGCCGTGCTCACCGATGAGCTCGCGGCTGCTGCCAATCGCGACAGTATTTTCAACCAGCGTCGTAATCTTTATAGTCATCGCATTTACTTGTTCTGTGAAACTATTTTTAGAACTGTAACGGTCATGTCATTTTCTTCCAGGCGCTATGAAATGTAAGTTGCCTGTGGCCTGATATTTGGCATGAAATCTACACTGTTATATACCCAAATAATAGCATACTAATCATCCCAAATATCAGGCCACTTCGTACGATGGTGATCATTTAACTGCATAGCGCCTTTCAGAAAAAAACATGACCTTTACGCCGAGTAAATCTTGGACAACCAATTTAAGAGATATTTTAAAAGGATCTGCTCTATGAAAAATGATGATGGAAGTTATCTCAAAAATAGTGGATAACGTCCAAGGGCAAGGCGAAAACCGATTCAAAAACGGAGCATACACGCTAGTATTCGAGTATTTTGAATCGGTTTTTAATCCGCCACGAATATTGGCGGACCATTGGGCGCTTGCCCGCCTCTGGCGGGTTAGACGCATTTTTGAGATGACTTCAGGTTAGTTTTGCTAACTTCTTTGCCACATCCGCATAGGCCCTTGACACAGCGGTATCGGCATGGACTTTATGATAGCAGGCCCCCGAATCCCCGCAGGCGACGACATTGGGATCGAAGGGAATCTTGCCCAGAAAAGGAATGCCGGTTTGCTTGGCAGTTCTTTCACCGCCGCCGGAGCCATACAGATCGATCATCTCACCACAATGGGGACAGTTGAGACCACTCATGTTCTCCACCAGACCAAAGATGTTCATTTTGACGGTCTTGCAGAAATTAATCGATTTGCGAACGTCGGCCAAAGCCACCTCCTGGGGGGTGGTCACAATAACGGCCCGTGCATCCGAAACAATTTGAGCCACTGTCAGCGGTTCATCACCGGTACCCGGAGGGCTGTCAATTACCAGAAAATCGAGTGCTCCCCAGTCAACATCGCCGATAAACTGGCGGATGGCCGCAAACTTCATCGGTCCGCGCCAAATGATCGCGTCGTCTTTGCCGGGGATAAAAGACTCTATTGACATGGCGCTTAAATTTGCCGAGTAAGCCATTGGCCTCAGTTTTTGATTGGGTCCCAGTTGGGGCATTCCGTCTAACCCCAGCATGCGGGGCACATCCGGGCCGTGCAAATCAACGTCCATGATACCCACCTGATGCCCGGCATCGGCAAGGGCCAGCGATAGATTGACGGCCGTGCTGGTTTTGCCGACGCCCCCTTTGCCACTCATGACAATGATTTTTTGCTTAATTTTCTGCAGCGACGCTCTGACCGCCGCTTCCTTTTGTTCTTCTGCCTTTTCTGGATCAGGCGGCATGCTGTCTTGAATATCGACCATTTTAATGTTCTCCTATGTGGAAGTTATCCTAACGGGTTGAGGACCCGTTTGTTATCAAACGCTTAAAATCCTTTTTTTGACACCCCGGGCAATGACGCGGCCTGCCCATTCCTTTTGCCTCTTCCCAAACATGGTTGCAGCTTTTGCAGCGAAATATGCGATTTTGATCGACGATCCGATAATTTCCGCCCCCGACATTAATCGCCTTGCCGTTGATCAACGCATCGGCAACCACGTATCGTGCGCGCTGGATGATGCGGCCAAATGTGGCGCGCGATACGCCCATGCGCTGACCGGCATCTTCATGTGACATGCCGAGCAGATCCGACAAACGGATGGCTTCGCGTTGATCGACGGTCAAGCGAACTTCTTCCAGCTGCATCATGGGCGTCCCCCGGGGTTTGAAATAGCTGATCTCCGGCTTATAGCCGACCATGCGGTTTTTCTGGGGTCTAACCATGACAATACGCTCCTTTATGAGAATTATCTCAAAAACGCAAACTAATGGCTGACCCTGGTGCTGTCAACCTGAAAATCGACTGTTGGGAAAAAGCGGACGGCAGATGACGTCGGTGAGCGTCTTCAGCGGCGGGTATCGACACCAACACGGGGCACAAAAACCGCGTTTAATTCGCGGTATTGTTTTCAAGATGAATAAGAACCGGGCAATATCGTCAGGCTTTGCTGTTGACCAAGGTTACCTGATCATTTAAGGTCCAGAAATCATAGATCAACCCGAATCCCACCAGCCCGCCTGTAAGCAGGTACAGGATGCCGGTCAGCCATTTGCCCATATACATGCGGTGGATGCCGAAAATCCCCAGAAATGTCAGCAGAATCCACGCCAGGTTATAATCTACCCGACCGGCCTTAAACCGAAAATCAGCCTTGCGATCCATGGATGGAATCAGAAACAAGTCGATGATCCAGCCGATGAAAAGTATGCCCAGCGTAAAAAAATAGACGGTTCCCAGAAGTGGGTAGCCATAGTAGAAACGATGGGAACCGGTAAAACCGAAAAGCCACAGGATATAACCAATGGTCTTGCGATGCGTATCTGGATTTGTCTGCACAACAGGGCTCCTTTCAATATGTCCAGTTCATGGATGTGCAAGCCAGTTTTGTTTGCGCTTGCACGCATGGCGTGTTCAGGTGAAAATCGCACAAATGGTTTTGCGCCCAAAAAGTTGATCGTCTTTTTGAAAAAGCTTGTGCTCACGCGTCCGCTTTTCTTTTGCGCCAAAAAAACACATATCCATATATGACCAGGTTTACACCCAGCACAAGCGCTCCCAGGATGATCTGGGTCTGACGTGTTAAACCGTCGGGATACAGTACGCCCAAAAGGTAGTGCCCCACGAAGTCACCTGCATAACCGCTTCCCCCCGCGCGGATACGCAGCATGTTCTCTAGCGGTGTCAGAGGGCAAATGTTGCCAGAAAACTCAATCCAGGCGGCCCAGCCGACGGCCGGCAAATGACCCCATACCATTTTAGGCCAACGGACCAGCAAAAGCGCCCCTAAAAGCGAAAACACCACAAATAAAAAATGGACGCACAATACCACATCGGCGAGGATATGATAAATCATGACGTTTTACCAAAGAATGGATATTGGTTTTGCCATTTGGCAGTCGACCATGGTCGATCGTGAAAATCTCACACCAGACTGCAAACGTCAATGCACCCAGTGGATTCATACGTCGAGGCTATCCGGCTCGGGCAAGTTTCATTCTCACAAACAACCAGGGTGCGCCCCAGGTGCACCACAAACCCATCAGGGCATACCGCAAGGTTCTAAAAAGCGCCTGTGGTGCCAGCCCGTCAAAAACCATGATGAGCCCTTTCCACAGGGCAGCAAGCATTACCAGGCCCACCACATATCGAACTGACCGCTTTAACCAGCTGCCATTTGACTGAAAGCGAACCCAACGGCGCTCAAGTATCATCCCCGGCGCAAAGCCGACTAGAAAACTACTGGCTAACAAGGAATACCGGGCGCCCTTGGGATTAAGCAGAATCAGCGCCATCGGCAGTGAAATGGCCACAGCCAGTTGCCAATATATTGGTTTCTGAGCCAGCCAACTTTCGACCTTGGGGGCAAAGTGCAAATACACCACCAACAGAACGGCACCGATAACGTAGCCACCGATCAGATCGGTCGGAAAATGCACCCCTAAATAAAGCCGCGAAAGCGGTATGCCAATCATCAAAAGACCAGCCAAAACCCACAATTGGGGTTTATTCACCTGTGCAGCCAGATACCCCCACACCACCACCGCGCTTTGCGTGTGTCCGCTTGGCAAGCCACCGCCACCGGCATGCACCAATTGTTTTACGCTGGAATCATATTCAAAGGGGCGCGGTTGAGAAAATATCACCTTGGCGACAGAATTAATATAGGCAGAGAGTAAAAATAGAACGAGCAGTCTGGCACCAGCTCGACGATCACAGCACCAATAAAGCAGGGGCATAAACAAAAGAAAAAATTCAAGGTTTCCCAGGAAGGTCAGACTGATAAACGGCCAATCAAGCGCAGGACTGAATTGCTGAAACCACCGTACAACCTCGATCCCCCAGTCTAAGATGTCTTGCGACTTCCACATATGAGCTGATTCATAAATTTTTCTGCAGCAAACAGACTAGCCAGATGAATTCTGTCGTTTTTGGGAACCAGTCGATGGGTGCGCTGGTGTATAAAAAAGCACTGAACCGTCAGCAGAATTTATTCAGCGGGTTGCCACACCATCATCTGATTTTCAAAGTCGATGTTGTAATTGAAATGTCTGAGGATATTCATTCCCAGCAGCCCTTGATGGGCGACCGCGGCCCCCTCGTGGTTAATCACCAGAATATTGGCGCCTTTTAGGGTATGCGGGCCGATTATGATGTAGTCTACTTTTCCCATTTCGGTATAGATTTTCTGGCCGCCTGCGACCTGTGACAGCCCCTTTTTAAGCGCGATGATATTGAGTTGACCGGCAATTTCGCGGTGAACAACGGTCTGTGAAGCGCCGGTATCCAGCAACAACAAAGTCTGCACCTCAACACCGTTGTTTCCGATCGTGGTGGGAACGTAAACCCGGTTGCCTTTGATGATTACAGAGGTTTCCTGCAATTCGGCCTTGGCCAGCTCCTCTTGACGTTTTCGTTCCGCCTCTTCCTGTTCCGCCGCCTGCTGCAGTTCCTGCTCCATCTGGCGCTGTCTTTCAAACTCTAGTGCCTGTTGCTGTTCCTGCTCATTTTCCAGTTTGGATTTTTTTTGCTCATCCGGCAAATGGTCATACTTCTCCCGATAGACCTCAACCCGGTTGCGATACTTAGGGGGGACCCGGCTCAGGTCTTCAACGAAAAACGCATGCCCCTCGTCGTCGACGTATTTGTAGAACTCCGCCTGCAGCGGGAGCGCTAGACTCAATAGAATTACGATAAGAAATAGCTTGAAGAAGCACATTTTTTTCATCATCATTTAGCGTTGCCTCAACACATTATGCGGCCAGCAGCAGGATTCTTTTGCCGGTTTGTATCCGATGGTTCATTTTTTTCCGATTTCATAAGTGTATCATGTTCAGTGCGCTTAGAATAGCCGCCAATCAAGTTCGCAGTAAAAATTATCAACCAATGCATCGATTTGCGCGCTACTGCATGTCCGCAACGGACGGACGCCGTTCGACCAGCAATGGCCTATGATCGAAGTCGCATCTTGACGAATCGACAACAAGGTGAAATAATTACGTATTAAAAGTAATAACGGCTTGGATGCACCCGCCTTGTTTGCGCATCCGCTGAGTCCATCTATCGCTAGATCCAACATATATTATAGGACAGCCATCAGAGATTTCAAAGGGGTTTTTGATGCCAAACGCAAACTCCGATGACCTTGAAAAGCGAACACAAACCGATCGGCGCTCTTTTCGATTGCGCTTATCGCGGCGTGCAATGCTTGTGGGTATGGTCGTGCTGGTTCTGGTCGTCCTGATGGGGCTGGTGGTTCATGCCAGCTACCGCAATGCAGAAAAATATTATCTTGTCTGTGCAGCCGGCGCAGTGGAAATTTGGCAGGGAACCTTTTCCCCGGGCGGAAAAAAGCGTATACTGATTATGCCGGGTGTGCAAAAACCGACTGCCATTAAGCCCGCCTACACAAGGGAGGCGGTTTATCCGCTGGCCTTTAATTTTTACTTGAGCAAGGCTGATGCGTTGATGGCCGTGACCGGGATGCCAGACTTTGTGGGCATTAAATCTTATTTGAACAGGGCCCTGTCTTTTACCACCACCGAAGATGGCCGTCAAACAGCACATGCGCGCATCAATCAGATTGACCGCATGATCCTTTTTTACAAAGCCGATGTAGCGGCCACTCGAGGGACCCGTGACGGGCTCGAGGCGGCTTTGGATTATCTTGACCGGGCGGCGGGATTGAATCCCGATGACATTGAAACCGATCTCATCCAAAAGAAAAAAACATCAATTCTTAAGCTTTTAGAAACATTATAAAAATCTGAAATGACTACCAAAAACTTTCTCATTCTGGCACCGCTGGTGCTGTCCTTGATCCTGCTGCAATCTTATTTCTGGGTCCCCACCTATGAGGAGCAGGCCAAAGGCAACCCTCAGCGGCTGACGCAGTATATCAATGCCTCCATTGGTGACGCCGCTATTTTAAACCCGATTTTATCGGCCGACAGCGCCAGCAGTGAAATCACAGATAAGGTCTTTGAAGGCCTCATTGACCGGGATGAAGAGCTGCGTTTCAGGGGACGTCTGGCAACTTCTTGGGACATTTTCGAGGAGGCCTTTTTTTATGTCAATGCTGCCGCCAGTATCCCCGGTCTGGATCAAGCCAGCCCTCAGGCCATTATCGATCTGATCCAAGCCGCCCGCAATCAGACTGCCCCATACTCCGAAGCGCTTCGGCAAACGCTGGACAACATCGTAGCGGTTTCCCTGGTTCCGGCCCGCACAGAGCGGATGAGCGAGCAGGTCAGGGATCCCGCTGACGACCAAAAGACCCAAAAAATCGACATCACGCTATCCGCTCCGGCCCGGATTAAGCTTGAACTCAAAACGGTTGACCAGGATCTGTTTGTCAATCTCAGCCAGATTCTGGGCAAGGATTATTTCTACAGTTTTGACGGCGCACAATATCTGGTGACCACCCCAAAGGTAGAAACAGATCTGCTGAATGCCCTGGCCAAAAAATTTCTGCCCGCGGTGGAACACAATCCGATCATCGAATTTCAATTGCGGCCCAATGTTAAATTTCATGACGGCCACACTTTTGATGCCCATGACGTCAAATTTACCTACGATGCCATCATGGACCCCCGCAACCTCTCACCCCGCGTTTCCAGTTACGAGCCGGTCAAACAGGTGCTGGTCATCGATCCGCTGACCGTGCAGATTGTGTATAAACGATTGTATTCACCGGCCATCGGATCATGGGCGATGGGCATCCTGCCCGAGCATCTGCTCAATGACGCCGCACTGAAAAAAGAAGCGCTCAAACTGGCCAAGGACCCCACATCATTTTCGATTCGTCAAAGCGGTTTTAACCGCCAACCCATCGGATGCGGTCCCTTTGTGTTTCGTGAGTGGGTGTCCGACCAATATATCATCCTCGATCGCTTTGATGATTACTGGGAAGGGCCGCCCCATTATGAAAAATACGTATTTCGCGTTATTCCCGATCCGCTGACCCAGGAAATAGAGTTTTATGCCGGCACCATCGACAGTTACGGGGTCGAGCCGCACCAGGTCAAACGCTTGAAGGACGATCCCAATTTCCAAAGTTTCTCCGGCACCTCAATGGGTTTCTCCTATATCGGGTATAACTTGCGACGTAAGCCCTTTGATGATCGCCGGGTGCGGCAGGCCTTGAGTATGGCCATCGATGTCAACAAGATTATCGAATTCGTATTGTATAACCAGGGCGAGCGCATCACTGGTCCCTTTCCCAAACAGACCGATTTTTATAACCCCCATATCGCGCCCGTACCTTATGATCCGCGGGGCGCTCTGAAATTGCTGGCTGAGGCCGGGTGGACACGCAACGACCAGGGTTGGCTTGAAAAAGATGGCCAGCGGCTTCAATTTAAGCTCATCACCAACAACGGTAACGATATCCGCAAGGCCATTCTGGCCATTGCCCAGGATTCATGGAAGCAAATTGGCATCGATGTGCGCACCGATCTGGTGGAATGGGCGGTCTTTATTCAGGAGCGGGTCAATAAATTGGATTTTGATGCCCTGGTTTTAGGCTGGTCCATGCCGCTCGACCCCGATCTTTACCAAATCTGGCATTCCAGTCAGACCGGTTACAATCAGCTTAATTTTGTAGGTTTCAAAAACAACCAAGCGGATGATTTGATTATTAAAATCCGTCAGGAATACAATCACGCGCAGCTGGTCGAATACTGCCACCGCTTGCATGCGATTATCGCCCATGAGCAGCCCTACACTTTCCTATTTGTTAGCCGTTGGACCGCGATTCTGGATAAACGCATCGTGATCAAAGCATTTGATAATTCAGCTAACATCGTATACCGGAAAATTAAACCAACAAGAACAGGTAGTTATACATTTCATTTCAACCAATGGATTAAACTGGCACAAACGCCTGAATTTGCACCCTAATCACGGTTAAACAACGGTAAAAACATGATCTCTTTTATCGGCCGCAGTATCGTCCAAAAAATTGTGACGCTCTTTTTTGTTTCGATCGTCTCGTTTTTGATTATCCACCTGGCCCCCGGTGAGCCCAGCCAGGTGGATCCCATGAATCCCAAATTCACCCGCGAAATGGTGGAGCGCTTTCGCGCCGAATTTCATCTGGACAAGCCCCTCTACCGCCAATATCTGTATTTTTATCGCGATCTATTCACCGGCAAAACCATTTCCTGGAAAGACAATCAGCCGGTTTTTAAAAAGATATGGGAGCGCTTTCTCAACAGCCTGCCGCTGTTTATTGTCGGCACCATCCTGACCTGGACGATTTCATTTCCGGTGGGCATCCGGTCGGCTATCTTCAGAGGGGGCATTTATGACCGCAGCTCGACTTTTTTCTCTTATCTTCTGATTTCGATTCCCGGATTTTTTTTCGCCTATATCCTAATTATTTTTGTGGTCAACCAGTTTCATGTGCCGGTCATCGGTATGGAGACCTTTGGCATGGGCGAGATCTCGGGCTTTAATCGCATCATGGATCGCATCTGGCATCTGCTGCTGCCCTCTTTGCTGGGGGCCACCGCCGGTATCGCCGTACTATCGCGCTATGTGCGCAGTCAGATGCTCGAGGTCGAAGGCCAGGATTATGTCCGCACCGCCAAAGCCAAAGGGCTGGCCCCCGATCAGGTTCATTACAAACATGCCCTGCGCAACGCCTTGCTGCCGTTTGTGACCATGTTTGGCTTAATCCTGCCGGGTCTGATCGGCGGCTCGGTCATTATTGAATCCATTTTTGCCTGGCCCGGTATGGGCCGCATGGCCTATGAAGCGATTTTAGCGCGCGATTATCCGATCATCTTAACCCTTAACTTTGTCTCCGCGGTGCTGGTACTGATTGGCACCTTTATTTCAGACTTGCTCTATATGGTGGTAGACCCCAGGATTCGGTTGTAATGGAACATACAGATACAGACATCCAAGATATCCAGCTGGATGAACCGCTGGCACCCAAACGCACCCGTCTGCAAGAGTTCTGGCGCCTTTTCAAACAAAACAGACTGGCGATTGCCGGCATGGTTTTTTTCATTCTCTTTTTCTTTTTGGCCATCGCCGGCTTTGCATTAACACGCGGCAGCAAGCCGGTTCTGGATCCTGCCCAGGTGCGCTTACAGGATAAACTGCGCCCGCCGCTGGCCAGACCCAATATAGAACGGCTACAACCCACGGAGGTCCCCAAACTGGGTGTTTACATATTCGGCACCGATGATCTGGGCCGCGATATCTTTGCCAGAATGATGCAGGGGTCCTGGGTCTCTTTGACCGTCGGTTTTGTGGCCGTCGGCATTTCGGTGCTGATCGGCATATTTTTGGGCGGCATTGCCGGCTATTACGGCAGTCGCCATATTCGCATTGGACAGTTGTTGACTGCAACTTTGCTGATCATTGGTGTATTGCTGATAATCGGCAAACTCATATGGGCCGGCGTTGCCGTTTTGATCTGCGGCTGCGGTTGTATCTTGATTTCGCTGAGAATGAAAAAGTCTGTTAAAGCCAAAAACAGATCCATCGGTAAGCGCATGTGGTATTTTAAGACCATTTCAATTGATACGGTGGTAATGCGTTTTGTCGACATCATGCTTTGCTTTCCCAGTTTTTTCCTGATCCTGACGGTTGTGGCCCTGCTGCCGGCCAGCATCTACAATATCATGGTCGTAATTGGATTAACCAGCTGGATGGGTGCCACCCGGTTTGTGCGCGCCGAGTTTCTGTCATTAAGAGAACAGGACTTTGTGGCTGCTGCGCGGGCGCTGGGGTTGAGCAATTTTCGCATCATTTTTCGTCACATGATCCCCAATGCAGTGGCACCGGTGCTGGTTTCGGCGACCATCGGCATCGCCAGCGCCATTTTGACCGAAGCCGGTCTGAGCTTCCTGGGTTTCGGCGTGCCGCCGCCCTATGCCACCTGGGGAAACATTTTGTCCGGCGGCAAAGGGTTTATTTTTGATGCCCCCTGGCTGACATTTGTGCCCGGAATCGCCATATTGATTGTGGTGCTGTCGTTCAACCTATTCGGAGAGGGGTTGCGGGATGTGCTCAACCCCAAGCTTCGCGACCGACATTAAAACTATTTTCAATGCTGTCATCTTTTGCCCGATAGCTGTGTTGCAATGCGATTCAAAATGCTCGCGTACTAACGTGTACGCTCCGTTTTTGAATCACATTCCGCCTTGCTATCGAACAAAATCTAAAAGCCTCGAAAACAGTTTAGGTTATTTTTTGTTTCACATATTTGCGAACAAGTTGCAAACAGGCGATAGAAATCACGTATGAATAATAATACAAATAAATTACTTACAGTAGAAGAATTAAAAATTTACTTTCACAGCGAGGATGAAATCGCCCGGGCAGTGGACGGCGTTAGTTTTGATGTCGACGGCGAAGAAACCGTCTGTTTGGTCGGAGAGTCTGGTTGCGGCAAGACTGTCACGGCGCTGAGCGTCATGGGGCTGGTTCCCATCCCACCCGGGGAAATTGCCGGTGGACGTATTTTATTTGGCGATCAAAATCTACTGGATCTTAATGATAATGAAATGCAGTCAATCCGCGGCAATCAAATCGCCATGGTTTTTCAGGAACCCCTGACATCCTTAAATCCGGTCTTTACCATTGGTGATCAAATCGGCGAGGCCATCCAGGTTCACCAGACGGCACCCCAGGACGAAGTCAACCACCGCAGTGCGCAACTTTTAAAAGATGTCGGTATTGCCGATCCGGCCCAACGCTTAAATGACTACCCGCATCAACTGAGTGGCGGCCAGCGCCAACGCGTAATGATTGCCATGGCACTGGCCTGTGATCCGGAACTGGTCATCGCCGATGAGCCCACCACCGCACTGGATGTCACCGTTCAGGACCAGATTCTACGCCTGCTGGAGCGTATCCAAACTGAGCGGTCTATGTCGGTTTTATATATCACCCACGATCTGGGGGTGGTCTCAAAGGTGGCCGATCGAATTTGTGTGATGTATGCCGGTATGATCGCCGAGCAGGGAAAAAAAGATGCTGTTTTAAAAACGCCCAAACATCCCTATACCCAGGCGCTGCTAGCATCGCTTCCCAATCGCGAAAAGAGAGGCCAGCGGCTGTATAGCATACCCGGCACAGTTCCCAATCCGGCTTACAAACCTGCAGGCTGCCCGTTTCATCCGCGCTGCCGGCACGCCATTCAGACCTGCCGGGAACAATATCCAACCATGTGTGAATATGAAGACGGACACCATGCCCGCTGTCCGGTTCTTTTTGGTCAATAGATGAGATGATCCAATGAATGCAATCGGTTCCCAGAACAACGCCATTTTGCAAGTGCAAGACCTTAGAAAATATTTTCCTATCCGCAGGGGATTTTTTCAAAAAATCACCGGCTGGGTTAAGGCGGTGGAAAGTGTTAGTTTTCAGATTGAAAAGGGTAAGACCCTTGGGTTGGTAGGTGAAAGCGGGTGCGGCAAGACCACGGTGGCCCGCCTGATTCTAAAGCTTTTAGAAGCCGATGAGGGCCAAATCCTCTTCAACGGGCAGGATATTACCCAGCTGGATGAAAAAGAAATGAAACCGCTGCGCAAGGAAATACAGATCATTTTTCAGGATCCTTACGGCTCTTTGAATCCGCGCATGACCGTCGGGCAATCCATTGCCGAGGGTCTCAAGATCGCCGGTATTCAAAGCCGCGCCGAACAAGAACAACGACTGGAAACATTATTGAAAATGGTCGGCATGTCACCAGCCAACAGCGATCGCTTCCCGCATGAATTCAGTGGCGGTCAGCGTCAACGCATTGGTATTGCGCGCGCCCTAAGTGTGGAGCCCGCTTTGATCATTTGCGATGAGCCGGTTTCTGCGCTGGATGTCTCGATCCAGGCCCAGATTATTAACCTATTGAAAGATCTCCAGGCACAGCTGGCGTTGAGCTATTTGTTCATCTCCCATGATCTGAATGTGGTCGGGTATCTGTGCGACCAGGTGGCAGTGATGTACAAGGGCCATATCATGGAGTATGCACCTGCCGATGCGCTTTTTGATCATCCTTTCCATCCCTATACCCATTTGCTGCTGTCCGCAATTCCGGATGCCGATCGCAACATTGACCCAGAAATGAAAGCAACCGAAGATGAGGCCGGCCAGACGCTAAACCCGCCGGAGGGGTGTAGTTTTCAGGATCGGTGCCCGCTCAAAGAGGAGCGCTGCGAAAACGACGCGATTGAATTCGACACCGTCGGCCCGAACCATCGGGTCCGCTGCTGGAAGGTGGACCGGAACGGCACGGACCCGGTTTTATAAAGCGCGATAATACGACAAAATCAGAAAAGGAATTGCCCTGTGTACGATACCCGCAACAATACCCCCAAATCGGAAATTGACCAGCGCATCGCGCACTTAAAAAAGCAGCTTGCGGAAAACCACATCGAAGCTGCCCTACTCCTGCAGCGCGCCGATCTGTTTTATTTTAGCGGCACCATCCAGGAAGCTCACCTGTTGATCCCGGTTGAGGCCGAGCCGGTCTTAATGGTTTATAAAAACTTTGACCGCGCCATTGCCGAGTCTTCTTTATCGCGCATTGTGCCGCTGCCATCTCCCAAAGCCATACCGGATATCCTGCAACAGTATGACGTCCAGATGCCGCACACCATCGGCATGGAGTTTGATGTGTTGTCGGTCAACCTCTACCGTCATTACGAAAAAATGTTTGCCGGCCATCAGCTGGTCGACATATCGCATTTGATCCGCCTGGTGCGGGCAATCAAATCCCCATATGAAATCGAGCGGATTCAACAGGCCGCCCGGCTGTCGGACGAGGTGGCCGAGCAGGTCCCCGGGCTGTTGCGGGAGGGCATCACCGAACTTGAGCTGGCCGGTCTGGTTGAAGCCGAAGCCCGCAAACGCGGCCATCAGGGCGTTGTGCGCATGCGATTGTGGGGCGCTGAAATGTTTTACGGGCACCTGATGGCCGGGTCGTCCGCTGCAGTCCCCAGTTTCCTGTCATCCCCCACCGGCGGCGCCGGCACCAGCCCGGCGGTGGCCCAGGGCCCGAGTTTTCGACCCATCCGACAGCACGAACCGGTGCTGGTGGACTACGTCTTTGCTTTAAACGGCTATTACTCGGACCATGCCCGCATTTTTTCCATCGGGGAACTGCCGGATGATTTGATGGCAGCGCATGCCGCCATGATCGAGCTGCAGGACGTGATTAAAACCGAAGCCAAGCCCGGTGTTACCTGCGGCAATATTTACGATCTGGCCCTGGAATGGACGCGCAACCGCGGTTACGACGAGTATTTTATGGGCGTTGGCAAGGAAAGAATTCGCTTTGTCGGGCATGGCGTCGGTGTCGAGCTGGATGAGTACCCTTTTCTGGCAGCCGGTCAAAAGCTTGCGCTTGAGGCAGGTATGACCCTGGCGTTGGAGCCCAAGCTTATTTTCCCTGAAAAAGGCGTGGTGGGCGTTGAAAACACCCATAAGGTGACAGACGACGGGTTGGTGCCGCTAGGACGGTTTCCGGATGAGGTTGTGATTGTTTGATTGCAGGGTTGGGAAGTTTTATCGATTGAAGCGCTGCATGAATAATCGCTGGCGAAAGTCGTGCAAACTCGGACATAAGGGCTCGTAGCAAAAGAACAGATAAGGACACGATAACAATGCATTGGCTGTTAATTTGATCGTTGTAGCAGTAAGCAGCACCGCACCGGTCCCTGTTCTTTTGCAACGATCCCTAATTTATTCAGGCAGTGCACGAACGTCGCCAACGATCATTCATTTTGCGTACTGCCAGCAATTGAAGGTTGGTGCAATCAGATCCTTAATGTAAGGCCTAATAGATGCTGTTATTAGCCTGTTAGCTGGTCCTCCAATGCCTGCAGTTTCTTTTGCTGCTCCTGATAGAGGGCATGCGCTGTTTCTAATGAAACTTTTTCAAAACGGATGGTATCTCCGGGAGTGGATTGCGCCACCCGGGGCAGATCCACCGAGATAACGGTCACAATCTTAGTATAGCCGCCCACGGTTTGCTCCACCATTAAAATGATCGGCTGTTCATCAGCCGGAATCTGAACCCCACCCGGCATGGTGGGCTCCGAGATAATGCTTTTGGGCATCCCTTCGTGGATCTTCACCTGCGGCCCCTGAAGCCGGTAGCCCATACGATCGGCCTTGGTGCTGACCATAAAATCCGAGGAAAATAGAACGTCAAGACCTTCTTTGAAAAAATCGTCCTGAGGTCCGGGGATCGCTCGAATGGTCAGCTCTGGCGGGTATGCGGGGATCATTTCAGAGGGCATTTGCCGCTGTGAGACCAGGGGTCTGCCCGGTACGCAATCAATCACATCACCGGCTTTTAGCAGCCGCCCATGATAACCGCCGATCTGGGCCCCCACATAAGTGGATCGGCTGCCCATCACTTCGGGAACGTCGATGCCGCCGTTAACAGCCAGGTAGGCGCGGCAGCCGCTTTTGACCTGTTGGATATCGAGCACATCGCCCGGTTTCACGCTAAATGAAGCCCAGGTTTCCAAAGGTTGATCGTTTAAGGTCATTTTAATGTCAGCACCGGTCACCGCCAGATCGGCTTCTGCCATAATCTCAAGACGGGGCCCCATGACGGTGATTTCCATTACAGCGCTGTTCTTCGGATTGCCCACAAGCAGATTGGCGCAGTGGAAGGCAAACGCATCCAGAACACCGGAAACGGGAATACCCATTTGCTGATAGCCGAAACGCCCTTGATCCTGAATGCTGGTATAGCCACCCGGCGTCAGTATGGAAAATACCCCCTTCATGTTGCCTCCTCTTTGATCCGCTTGGCATAATCTTCAGCCGAGATGGGCTTGAATTTAATCCGGTCTCCCGCCTGGTACAGAAATGGATTTTTGCGCTCGGGGGCAAATAATTTGACCGGGGTGCGGCCGATCAGCTGCCATCCGCCGGGACTGGCAACCGGATATATACCGGTCTGGTTGTTGGCAATCCCTACCGACCCTTCCGGTACCAGGGTACGCGGGGTTTCCAACCGGGGGGTGTACAGTTTTTCGGAAAGCCCCCCCAAAAAGGGAAAGCCGGGCGTGAAGCCCACCATATAGATCAAGTATTCCGGTTCGCAATGCAGCTCGATAACCTTGGCTGCCTTTAAACTGTTGGCATCAGCGACGGTGTCGAGGTCAGGACCGAACTCTCCCCCGTAGCAGACGGGAATTTCAACAGTGCGTGGGGATGCTATCTGGATGTCGTCAAGCCGATCTTCAGATGTTTCCAGCATTTTTTGAAGCGCATCGGGATGGGTCACTACCGGATCATAAATAATCAGCAGGGAGCGGTAGGTGGGGATGATCTCAATCACCCCTTGTGGCGGATCGGCATCCATTACGATGGCCATGGACCTGACCTTATTGTTGACCATCGGATCAATGACATCGCCGTATTCAACCAGCAACCCACGATCACCTGCGGTGCGAAACCGCGCCTTTTCAAACAAACCGCTTGGCATCAGGCACTCATTCCTTTCCCATGGGCGTTACCGCTACCCCATCGGCCTCAAGCGTTTGGCGAATGCCTTTGACAAGCGCCACCGCCTCAGGATTGTCACCATGCACGCACAAAGTTTGGGCTTCTAACGGGATGGTGGTGCCGTCGGCTGCAATGACAACACCTTCTTGAACCATTTTAAGTGCCCGTTCTGAAACCGCCTGGGGATCTTTGATCACCGCCCCGGGTAGGCGCCGGGAGACCAGGGTTCCTTCAGGGCTGTAAGCCCGGTCTGGAAAGGCTTCGTAAACCACTTTGAGTCCGACTTCCTGGCCAATACGCGTCATGAGTTGCCCTTTGGCACCGGCCAATGCGACATACAGCAGATCCGGATTCACCTGTACGATGGCTTCGGCAACTGCCCGCGCGACGTCTTCATTTTCGACAGCTGTCAAATACAGCGCGCCATGGGGTTTGACGTGCTGCAGGCGGGTCCCATGAGCGCTGCAAAACGCCTGCAGAGCACCGACTTGATAGATGACGTAATTGCGCAGCTCATCCATGGAGCAATCCAGGTTGCGGCGCCCGAAGCCCAGCAAATCAGGGTATCCCGGGTGGGCGCCTACCCCCACGCCATGTTCAACCGCAATGGCAACCGTGTGGCTCATTACCGACGGATCACCGGCGTGCCAGGCGCAGGCAATATTAGCAGAAGTAATGTATTCGATGACCGCTTCATCCATGCCCAGTTTATAGGCACCAAAACTCTCGCCCATATCGCAGTTGAGGTCGATTCTTTTCACTGCAGGCCTCCTTTCAACAAAAAAAGTGCCATCCTAACGGCGGCCTATTTCATGGTCATCAAGTTAGGAAGAAACAGCGCAATTTTAGGGAAAATCGTCAGAATGGCCGTTGTCAGGAGCATCAAAAAGAAAAAGGGTAAGGCGTACTTGGCCACCCGCACGATCGGCTCGTCCGTCAAGCCCTGAATGACAAACAGGTTAAAACCTACTGGTGGCGTAATCTGGCTGACTTCCACCATCAGGATCAGATAGATGCCAAACCAGATGGGATCAAAACCGGCAGCCGTTACCATGGGCAGGGCAATGGGCAATGTCATCACCACAATCGAGAAGCCATCGAGCAGACAGCCCAGGATGACATAAAAGACACCCAGCAGGATCATCAGCATATAAGGGGAAAGACCCAATTCAGTGATCGTGCGGGTAATGGCCGCCGGGATGCCCAAGAATCCCATGACCCGCGATAAAAAACCGGCGCCCACAACGATCATCATGATCATGGCATTGGTTTTCACCGCGCCCACCAGACATTCAAATAGAATTTTTAAATTCATCTGGCGGTTGAGAAACGCAAACACGGTAGCGCCCAAAACCCCTAAAGCGGCTGCTTCTGTCGGGGTGGCCACACCGCCATAAATACTTCCCAAAACCATCAGAATCAAAATCACGGTGGGTGCCAGGTCCTTGAGGCCCACCAGCCGCTCTTTCCAACTGTAGCTTTCTTGGGTTTTGGGTGCAATCTCAGGATTGCGGATACCGCGGTAAATGATGTAGCAGGAATAAATGCCTGACAGCAGCAAACCCGGCAAAATACCGGCCATAAACATTTTGCCAATCGACACCTCTGCTAAAATGGCATAAACGATCATGATCAAAGACGGCGGTATCAAAAATCCCAGGGTGCCGGCCCCGGCCAAAGAGCCCATGGCCAGGCGTCGGTCATAGCCCAGCTTGTCAAACTCAGCCAGCGTGATGCGGCCGACGGTGGCTGTTGTGGCAGCGCTTGAGCCTGAGACCGCGGCAAACAGCGTGCACGAGA
The DNA here is from genome assembly GCA_030066985.1 of Desulfobacterales bacterium. Taxonomy (NCBI): domain Bacteria; kingdom Pseudomonadati; phylum Thermodesulfobacteriota; class Desulfobacteria; order Desulfobacterales; species Desulfobacterales bacterium. Next base: position 106,575 of record JASJAN010000008.1, on the reverse strand, counting down.
CGATGTTCATCAGGAGCAGCCCGCCGGGAAGCCGGTAGAGCCAGGGCACCAGAGACTTAAACAGTTTTTCGGAAATTCCGGAGCGATACAGGATTTCTCCCATCAGAATAAACAGCGGCAGGGCGACATATTCCCATTTTTCAATGGTGGCCCATACTGAGGAGGCCATGTTGTTGCCGGCCGGCAGCGGGCTGTAGATGACCATGCCCATAAAGCCGACAATAAACAGTGAAAATCCCACCCAGATACCGGATGCCAGCGTCAAAAATAATATGCCGAAAACGACCAGCGCCATCATCAGGTTCGCTTCCATCAGACGACTTCCTCCCCAGTTTCGATGGCCTCATAGGTTTTTAGGGTCGTGGCAAACAGCTGCAGCAAAAAACAGGCGGCGCCGATGAGCATCACCACTTGCGGTATCCACAAAGGGGTGTTGGTCAGCGTCCCTGAGGTTGAATTATAGCGTATGGCCGCCCGTACCATTTTTAACAGATACCACCACAAGTAACCCATAAACAGCGTGGTCACACCGGTGGCCACAAAGGTGATGATTCTGGATAATTTTTGCGGCAAAAAGCCCAGCACAAGGGTAATGCGGATGTGCCCCTTTTCTTTCAGGCAATAGCCGGCTCCCAGAAAAATAATGGCCGCCAGGCCATAGGCGCAGTACTCATCGGCAATCAGCGTGGTTTTTGAAAATGTGTTCCAAAGAAAGATTTCAACCAGAATCAATAGGGTCATCAGCCCCAGCATAACCGCAGAAATCCGGGCCACCCAGTTACTGAGGTTTTCAATCAACCGCACAAGGCTGCTCATCTTGACACCATCGGATCGGTTGTGGAAGTGAGCAAGCCCGGCAACGTCTTGGTGCAGGCCTGCTCAATTGTGTGATCGCAAAGTCCGGCTAGCGACGTCCCGTTATCCGTTCATATTCTTCTAATATCTTTTGGGCGTCGGCCCCTGCTTTTTTGGCCCATTCGGTTCGCAGCTGCTTGCCAATGGCGTCCAATTGCATGCGGAATTCATTGCTGACGGGCTTGATGTTCATGCCGTTTTCCATCAGTTTGGTCCGGCTTTTGCGGTCCATGTCGCCGGCCAGGTTCCACATATCGTCTTCCATTTGAGCTGCAATCTCAAGCACCGTCTGCTGGATGTTTTTGGGCAGCTTGTTCCAGGCATCCAGGTTGACGTTGATCATATTCACCGGGCCGACAATATTGATGGGCGTAAAATACTTAAGGACCTCCCAGGCCTTGGCATCAACGCCGGACACCGACGAGGTGTACATGGAATCCAACAACCCGGCCTTCATCGCAGGATAGACTTCGCTGAAGGGCATCTTGCGGGCGGCAATGCCGGTCGCTTTACCAAACGCGAGCCCGGTGCCGTCATAGACCCGCATTTTAAGACCCTTCAGATCTCCCTGTGCATCGATAGCCCGCTGGGTATAAATGCCGGAAAACGGCCATACCGAAGTGTACAGGGTGAACTGATTGAATTTTTTTAAGATTTTGGCATAGGTCGGTTTGGCCAGCTGATACAAAAGGCGTTGCTCAAAGGCGTTGCTCGAAATGAAGGGCTGGGCGGTTAGCGCCAGTGTGGGAGCATCACCCTCGACCATGCCGGTAGGAACTTCGGCAACAACCAGCTGTCCTTCAGCCACCGCGCGCAGCAGTTCGGGCCCCTTAAAGCCCAATGCAGCACCGGGATGCAGTACAATCGTCAGCTCCCCGTTGGTGGCTGCCTTTACCTTATCGGCAAATTCCTGAGCACCCTTTGAATGAAAGTTGCCGGCCGGATAGTTCAAATGCAGATCCCATTTCGTCTTGGCCAAAGCACCTGAAAAAGACATGAGGACAAAAATGAGACACAGCGAAACAAGCATCAGTTTTTTCATTATCAATTCCTCCTTTTACGATGATGTGATGGGATACTGAACAATTCGAAATTTAAGTTGACATATATTCCAAATATGTGTCAAGCGTGTTTTATTTAAAAAAAGGGACGATCATCAGTTTTTTAAAATAGTTAGATATGAATACCGCAAACCAAGCGCAACACCGGTTTCAGATGGGAACGTAATCCTGCGCAAATTGTATATGATTTCTAAGCGTTGAAAGGAGATAGCGGAATGGGAGCGAACACATACAAAATCATTTCACCGGTCATGGGGACCTTTTATCGGGCCTCAGCCCCGGGAGAAAAACCACTTGTGGAAATTGGCCAAAAGGTGAATGCATCAGATGTGGTCTGTATGATTGAATCCATGAAAATATTCACTGAGCTACGGGCGGATCAGCCCGGAACGGTCAAAAAAATTCTGGTTGAGAATGAAGAACCGGTCATGAAAAACCAGGAGCTGATCGAAATCGAGACCGCTACATCCCAGACGGATTGAATTCAGCCGAGGTTCTCAATGGCACAGAAGCCGTTTAACAAGATCTTGATCGCCAACCGAGGTGAGATCGCCGTTCGGATCATACGCGCTTGCAAGGAAATGGGCATTGAAACCGTAGCGGTCTATTCAGAGGCGGACGCAGACGCGCTGCATGTCAAATATGCGGATCAAGCTGTTCATATTGGCCCTGCACTAAGCCGCAAAAGCTATTTGAACATCGATCGCATCATCCAGGCGGCAACCAATAATGATGTCGCTGCCATCCACCCCGGGTATGGGTTTTTGTCTGAAAATGCTGATTTTGCCCAAGCGTGTGTGGATAACAAACTGATATTTATCGGACCATCAGCTGAGTGCATCGCTGCATCCGGCAACAAATCAGCAGCCCGCAAAAACCTAATGGCAGCTGGCATTGCGATTATACCGGGAAGTGAAGACATCATATCCTCACCTGAAGAAGCGTTTCAAATTGCCGCTGATGTAGGCTATCCAGTTATCTTGAAGGCCTCGGGGGGCGGAGGCGGTAGAGGTATGCGCATCGCCCATGACCAAAAGGAGCTGGCGGATGCCGTTGCGGTGGCTTCCGGGGAGGCCCGTGCAGCCTTTGGCAACCCGGACCTCTATCTTGAAAAATATATCGAAAAGCCGCGTCACATCGAAATCCAGATACTCGGCGATCATTTCGACAACTTTATTCATCTGGGAGAGCGGGAATGCAGTATCCAGATGCGTTATCAGAAACTACTTGAAGAGTCGCCCTCCCCTTTTGTTGATGAAGAATTGCGAAGCAAATTGGGAGAGACTGCCATTCAGGTCGCCCGACTGGTCGGGTACACCAATGCCGGCACCATCGAGTTTCTGGTGGATAAAAACAAAAATTTTTATTTTATGGAAGTCAACGCCCGGGTTCAAGTCGAGCACCCGGTCACCGAGCTGGTGACCGGAATCGATATCGTGCAGCAGCAGGTTCTGCTGGCCCAGGGAGAAAAATTAACACTGAAGCAGGATGACATCCACCTGAACGGCTGGTCGCTGGAGTGCCGCATTAATGCCGCCGATCCGGATGACAACTTTATGCCGTCCCCCGGTGACATCACCGATCTGATCCTGCCGGCCGGGCCGGGTGTGCGCATTGACACCCATATTTTCAACCCATATCACATATCGCCTTTTTATGATTCCCTGATTGGTAAATTAGTGGTGTGGGCCGCCGATCGCCGCATGGCCATTAAGCGCATGCAAAGAGCGCTGGCCGAATTTCAAATTGAGGGTATTAAGACCACGATCCCCTTCCATCAACAGGTGTTGGCAGATGAAGATTTTAATCGTGGCAACATCGACACCCATTTTCTGGAAAAATGGAACGACCCTGACTGAACTGATGCGGTTAGGACTGTTTTTGTAAAAAGGCAATGGCCTCCAGCATGCGCTCAACCAGATGATCATGATAGTTCTTGCCCAACGCCTGTGAAGCCTTTGTTGAAACCCCTGAGGTGCCGCCGGATTTTTTAGCCAGCACCTCCATTTCGGCCGGGCTGCTGGGAACATAGCAGAGGGTATCACCGGCATAGCGCGGATCCACATGATAGATGGGATCATGCTGGTGGGGGTTGTCTTGGGCCCTGTCCATCTTCACCAGATCCGGATAGCAATACCACATATGCGAGCCCTCGATCTCTTCGGCATGGCCGACTTCACCCCACTCAATCCCTGCTGTGAATTCTTTGGACATATAGGCCGGATCGAATATGATCACCATGACGCCCAACTCCCTTTTCGCTCTTTCGGCTGCGATTTGCATCCAGGCCACATTAACGATCCGATGACCGTTGAGCAGGATAAATTTATCAAAATGATGGCTGGCAAGGGATTTGATCATGTCAAAAGCAACCTCGATCAGTACCTCGGCTCTGATCGACATCGTGCCCGGCAGAACCAGATGATGCGGACTCCAGCCAAACCATAAAGGCGGTGCCACCAACACCCCGGCTTTCTGGGCTGCCGCTTCGGCAATCGCATTGGCTACCATGGTATCGGTTCCCACCGGCAGATGGGCACCGTGTTGTTCAGTGCTGCCGATTGGCAGGATAATCGTCCCCTGGCATTCGACGGTTCTCTGTTTGACATCCTCCCAAGTCAGGTTCTGCAACCAAACGTCTTTTTCCAATGTCAGTCTCCTTGTAAAAAGTTTAGGATTGATGGTCGCTCCATCTTTAAAGGATTTGCATCAATTGTCAAGATCGATGCGGTATCGGCAAACAGACTGATGACTTCAGATCGGCTTGAGAAAACCGCTGATTTGCAAATCGGGTATCCGTTGTTTTCCTGCCGAAAGCCACCCAATGGCCATGTATTTAAATCCGCAACCGAATCATCGGGTCCAGGCCGCCATGATCCGCGCCGGGCGATTTTTAAAGCAGAGGGCCATGGACCCTGTCCCTGACCGGCCCGACCTACTGACGATCTGGTCCGAGCCGCATTTGAGCTTGAGCTCGCCAACCCGGCAGGCCAAACTGGGTGGCACCGGTTTAGGACTGGTGACTTTGCTCGGTACCGAAAAAATAGCGCCCGAAGAAACATCCGTCGCCGATCTGCAAAAACTGGGACACTTTCTTCGCTATATGCAAAAACCGAATGGCAGTTTTTACAGCAAATATATACCGACCGAGGGCGGTCGCTGGGATAAATGGAAATCCCTTTACTATCCGGGTGAAGCGGCCTTGGGATTGCTGATGCTCTATGAACTTGACCCTTCACCGCTCTGGTTGAAGGCGGCTGTCGATGCCCTGGTATATTTAGCAAGCAGCCGTGCCCATAAAACCGAGGTTGAGGCCGATCACTGGGTCCTGCTGGCAGCGGCCAAATTGCTGTCAATTGATGGCCGCCGCTAACAGCTGTTGCACCGCAAAGCCACCCCGGTTTTAACCAATCGTTTAACCGGCGCGTCAGCGAAGCGCGTATCGACTACGTCCAGCATACCCTTAGCGCCATGATTCAGTATCAACGCCTGTTTCATAGACGCGTCAATTCAGACAACTGTGTTGAGGGGCAGACAGCCGGCTGAGATTCAATCCGCGCTGTCCGCCTTATGGGTTAAAGGTGATGATGCGGCTTTTTCAAAATCTTTGGATTGCGGTTGCAAGTGGACATCGCGTTGTGGAAAGGGGATTTCAATACCGGCGGCAGCAAAATCTTTATAAATTTGAAGGTTAAGCTCATGCACCAAGCGGCCCCTGTCTTCAGGGCGCCGTGCCCAGCATAGCAGCTCAAAATCAAGGGCTGAGTCACCAAACTGCCGGAATCGAACCCGCGGATCGGGCACAAAGGCCACCATTTTATTGTCACGTGCAGCGGTTAGCAGCACTTCCTGCACCTGGTCCACATCAGAGCCGTAGGCCACACCCACTTTGATGCGCACCCTGAACCGGTTGCGCGGGGCACTTTGGTTGACGACCTTGGTATTGGTGATCAGGGAATTGGGTATCGAAATCAGGATATCATCGCGGGTGATGATCCGCGTGCTGCGCATACCCACCTCGACGACCCGACCGCGCTCACCCGAATCCAGCACAATATAATCGCCGGATTTAAACGGGCGATCCAAAAAAATGCTGATGCCCCCGAAAAAGTTGGCCAGGGTTTCTCGCGCAGCCAGGGCAATACCCAGACCAACAATACCGGCCGAGGCAAACACCGCGGTAAAAGACATCCCCAGGTAATCACTCGTATTCCACAGCAGCACAAACAAAAGCACCAAAGTGACCAGGCGGGTAACGAGTCGCACCAGATTGGCATCGATGGTTCTGGCAAAGGCCCGTTTGGATGTGATGATAAATTCCGCAATACCGTTGCCAATGACAACAATGGCCCAGCCGCTGGCAATAAATAAGAGAACCCGCAAAGTAATTTTGGTTATTTTAAGTACTTGGCCGGTAATATTGATCTGTTCGTCCAAAAAATAGTCACTAATTAGGATGAGCAGAATCCAGACGACCGGGAAGGCCAGCCGGCGCCAGGACCATCTGGCAACCGTGGGTTCGGCATCTGTTTTCTCAGTATCAGTGGGCCTGTGCCGCGTCCAGCGAAAGACTAGAAAAGTCAGTGCGCCCCCGATCAATAATGTGAGCAACATCCCGAACCATTGCCATATCGCCTGATCCAGAATGCCAAATTTGGCCCAGGCGGGTAGTTTGCGGATCCATCTTTGTGGAATCATCGGCCCGGGCCCAAAAATATAGTCCTCATAGGCGCCAACCGAGGCACCGGATTTATAAGGCAGATGCGCCACATTGTCGTAATACTCCCGCACGCGCGCAACCGTATCGGCGCTGAAGAGAAATTCCCCCTGACGCGGTCCTTCTTCAACTTTGACAATCGTTATGGCGGTATTCGGAATCGTCCAACGCGTCAGGCCTTCAGAATCAACCGTTGCTTTATCGGGTACCTCTTCAAAGGGCGGCAATTCAATGCGGTCGAAGATCTCTTTCAGAAGCAATGCCGTTTCGACGCCCACATCCTGGACCACGTTGGGCGCAACCTTGCTCAGGTCAATGCACGCAGCAGCACGGTCGAGATGAACATCGACATCGGGTCTCTTATATCCACTGACCAGGCTTTTTTGATAGGCCCGGTTTATATTGTCTCTAAATACTTTCGTCGTCGCCCGGGGACTGGAGGTATCAGGCGGCTTGAGGGGAGTTGGGTCTTCGATCGCTTCAACCAGCGGCCCACAAAAAAGCAGCGCCAGGTAAAAAACGAGACTGATATGTAGCCGATATAGTTTCATGGTGTTTAGGATGATGGATTTTGAATGGCAATAAAATCTTAACAAAAATTATTAAGAAACAAAATACTTTGTTGATTTTATTATTCGGAGGTCATTCTGGAAGCATATCTTGTTGGCATCAGTAAAAAAAGGGGATCGACGTTTGTCTCTCCCCTTTGCTATCCAACAAAAAAGTCGTTTAACGTTTTGAAAATTGAAAGCGGGCCCGGGCACCCTTCTGACCGTATTTTTTTCTTTCTTTGACCCGGGGATCGCGTTTGACGAAACCGGCCTTTTTCAGCGGTGCCCGCAGATCGGCGTCTGTTAAGATGAGTGCTTTGGTGATGCCGTGCCGAACCGCTCCGGCCTGACCGGCGATTCCGCCGCCTTTCACGCTGACATTGACGTCAAAGGAACCGAAGGTGTTGGTCAGCTTAAAGGGTTCCTGCAAATCGGTCTGCAAGGTCTCCAGCGGAAAATAGTCCTCCAAAGGGCGTTTATTGATGACAATTTTACCGCTGCCGGGCGTCAGCCATGTTTTGGCAATGGCGTTTTTGCGTTTACCGGTAGCGTAATAGATATTTTCTTTTGGCATTGGGTTCCTCAAATGATGGGTTAAACGGTTTTTTTATCTTAGGAAAATGAAAGCGTTTCGGGCTGTTGCGCTTCATGCGGATGGGCATCACCGGCATACACTTTCAACTTCTTAAAAAGCTGTCGGCCAAGTTTGTTCTTGGGCAGCATACCTTTAACGGCGGAACGCACCAGGGCCTCAGGCTGTTTTTCAAGCAGATCCTTGGCTTTAATTTCTTTTAACCCGCCGATGTATCCACTGTGACGATAATAAACCTTCTGGTCCATTTTACGACCACTCAAGGTGATTTTATCGGCATTGATCACAATTATCCAATCACCGGTGTCTGCGTGAGGCGTAAACTGGGGGTTATGTTTACCGCGTAGACGCTGGGCCACCTGGGTCGCCAGTCGTCCCAGCACAGCCCCTTTGGCGTCAATGACATACCACTTTTGCGGGTTGTCCGTACGTTTCGCACTCAATGTATATTTTTTCACCTTTATGATCTCCTCAAATTAAATAATCCGGCAAAATTAAGCAAAATATAGCGTCTTGTCAAGCAAAAAAGTAATATTGGCCCTTTACAACCCATTCATTTTGCTTTTATTGTCCTACAAAAGGGTAATCCACATACAACAAGGATCAGTCAACATGCAAAAACGTGAAGTAGAGGTCAAATTTTACTTGGAAGACATCGACCGCATGCAGCGGCGTATCGTTGCTCTGGGGGCCGAATCGTTGGGGCGTGTATTTGAGAACAATATTCGCTACGAAGATAGGGGGCATAACCTAATCAAGAACCATTCCCTGTTGCGACTGCGTCAGGACCAAAAGGCCATACTGACATTTAAATCCAGACCGGCGAAGGCCAGTCGGGATTTTAAGATTTTCAATGAACTGGAAGTCGAGGTGTCTGACTTTGAGACCCTGCATCAGATCTTGGTCCGGGTGGGCCTGCGGGCGGTGCAACGCTATGAAAAATGGCGTGAAACCTTGATTCTGGGTCCAACAGCCTTTTTTCTGGATACCATGCCTTATGGCACCTTCCTGGAAATCGAGGGCCCAGAGGACCATATCCGGCAGCATGCCGCCCAGCTCGACTTAAAGTGGCACAGACGTATTTTGCTGAATTATCTTGAAATATTTGAATTCCTCAAGAAAAAACGCCAGCTTGCATTTGGGGACGTCACCTTTGACAACTTCCAATCTGATGACTTGGATGTTGGCGCTTTTTTGAATCAATTGGAAGTTGGCGATGCTAAAACCTAAATAGGCTTCAGTGTTCAGGTGTCAGGTGTCAGTTTTAGACCAGAGGGCCCATCTGTGGGCTCTGATGGCTGTGACATCATAGCTGTGACGGAGAAACTACACCTCTCGATAAAACATTCAGCAAGCTGACACCTGAAACCTAACACCTGACACCTGAAATCTAAAATACCGGCGGTGCGTTTTCCAACTCTTCAAGCACATCACCCCCGGTGGGATCTTCACTGGGGGCAGACGGGCTGGCAGGTGTCTCTTGGGCAGGCGTGGGCTCAGATGACGGTGGTTGTGACGGCGATGCAGCCGGTTTTGCCTTCGGTGGCGCTGCAGCCGGTGATTCGACGGCCACAGCCGGTAGTGGGGGCAATTTGATGGCAAATTCCCGCTCTAGCAGCGGCTGTCCGGTCTTGCTGAACACATAGACTTCAGCAAGCTGAAATTGATCGGCATACTTCGGTGCCCGCGAGGTAAAATTCATGGTGCGGAACCGTTTGATAACAAACCGTTTACCGCGTTTACCGGTTGGTTTATTTTCGACAAGATCGACCATCGGCATTACCAACCACTGGTATATTGTCAGATCGTTACCCTTTAATATGACCACCGCAACACCGTCTGCGCGCAGGTTGCCGGAGCTGGTATTTTTTATTTTAAACTGTGCCGTTACGGTCCCCTTGCCTGCATCACGTGACACCTTGAAATTATCCACTGCGACCTTCATCACCGCTTCTGTTTCATTTGCCTGTGGACCTGCTGCTGGGAGCTGGCGCGCCGCAGCAACAGACGGCTTTTTTTCGGGTTTGGGAACCGGCTTGGGTACGCTTGCCGGCGGCACAACGTTGCCGGCCGCTTTGGTGGCAATAGGATTTTTTTGAGGCGTCTGATTTAGGCGCGATTCTTTGGATTGTGATTCAGCGACCACCAGTCGGGCCATCAGAATCTCTTTTTCATGTCGCAGCGTCTCGATCTGTTGCTGTGAATTCTGCAATCGTCTTTGAAGATCTTTATTTTCGGCAAGGGATTTTTGATGACCCCATAACAGAATTGCCAGAAAAGCAAGCACCAGCAGAAATACGCACCCCACCGTCGCGATAATGACCTTGAATCGCTTTATGGTGTACTGTTTTCCATGATCGCCGATAAATAATAGCGTCCAGCGCCTGTCAGCGCCCCGACGGCGTGTTTTTTTATACTTGTCAATGTTCATGATAAGGTTACACGAATGGGATCTCCCTTATGGGCATTCAACTGCTGCTGCGCATTGCCGCAATTCAGGGCAATCTCCATATATCCGCGACTGCCGATGAGAACAAGCGGTGTCGCCGGGTCCGCATCGGCATAAGTTTTGGTCATACCGTAAATCGTCAGCGATCCGATCTGAATCTGGGGTTGCTTGGCCGTATCCGATTCGCACAACGCATTCAACTGAATCGAATCAATGTTGGTGATCAGATTGCCAAAGCGATCAATGGATACGATTTTTCCAACAAGCGCTCCGCTATCCGAAACCTGACAGGTCAAATCGCTTAACTGCACGATGTCCTGCTTTTGGATTCGGGTGCCCAACACATCGAGCTTGGTGCCGCAGGCCATATGCCCGGCCAACGCAGCAAAAATATCGCGCCCGTGAAAAGTAGCGCTCAGCGGCTTGAGAAAATAATTGGAATTTTCTACCCGAATAATTGTATCAGATTTTTGATCTCTCAGCAAAAGACTTAGCACCCCATTGTCCGGAGCGATAAAAAAATGCTTGCGAAATTGAACGGTTAAAATGGCGCGTTGGCTGCCAACGCCCGGGTCTACGACGATAATATGGATTGTTCCATGCGGAAAATAATGAAAATAACCGGGTATCAGCAAGGCCGCTTGAGTGACATCCTGCGGATCGATGTGGTGTGAAATATCAATCACCGATACTTCAGGGCAAACCGAAAGTAAAACACCTTTCATCACACCAACATATTCATCAGCAGTGCCGAAATCCGTTAACATTGTAATCACAGACATATGAATCGTTCCGTGTTTCGGGTTGCGAGTTGCGCGTTCAACACGTGCTCGATTTCTTTTGAATCACCGGCTTGCAACCCGTAACGCGTGGTTCGATAGACTCACCAGCCTGAGCGAAGTCGAAGGGTAACCCGCAACACGTTTTCCGACCAACACTAAGAAAACAGCTTGCCCTGTATCCGAAAGCCCAGATGTTTATATGCCGCCTCAGTGGCTTTTCGACCGGAAGAGGTCCTCAGCACAAAACCGATTTTCAGCAGATAAGGCTCGACAATATCCACCAATGTATCGGATTCTTCCTGCAACGTGGCCGCAATTGCCTCAATTCCGACCGGACCGCCGGTGTAGTATTCGATGATGGTTTTCAAATAGCGGCGATCGAGATCCGTCAAACCGCTTTTATCCACTCCTTCCAATTCAAGAGCGCCCTCAACAGTTGCCTGGGTGATGACGCCGTCGGCCTTCACCTGGCTGTAGTCCCGCACCCGTTTGAGCAATCGATTAACAATCCGGGGAGTCCCCCGGGAACGCTTTGCCAGCTCCACTGCACCAGCAGTATCGATTATAACGTTCAATAGTTTAGCAGAACGTTTGGCAATTTTAACCAGGTCGTCATCGTTATAAAAATCAAGGCTGCGAAAAATAACAAATCGGTCTCGCAGCGGCGCCGACAGCAGGCCCACGCGAGTCGTCGCGCCCACCAATGTAAAGCGGTTCAACCGATAGCGATGGCTGCGTGCATGCACGCCTTTGTCAAAAATAAAATCAATCGCAAAATCCTCCATGGCCGGATACATAAACTCCTCAACCGCTTTGGGGGTTCGATGGATTTCATCGATGAATAAAATGTCACCTGCCTCCAGATGGGTAAGAATACCGACCAGATCACCGCCTTTTTCAAGGGCCGGGCCAGAGGTTACCGTGAGATTACCCTGCATCTCATTGGCGATAATGTGCGCCAAGGTTGTTTTACCCAGGCCCGGGGGGCCATGAAATAAAACATGGTCCATGGGTTCATCCCGCTGGGTGGCAGCCTGGATGGCAATTTTTAGGGTTTCGACAACTTCTTCCTGCCCCACATAATCGGTAAGCCGCTCCGGCCGCAAAGATAGAATATCCGACTCCAGATCTTCAGGTAACGCTGAGCCGCTGATCAGTCCTTTCTTTTCTGAAGAATATTTTATGAGCTCATCAGACATGTGTTGCTCCAATTAATTCGTTATTTGTTATTGGAAAAAGCTCAGAGACTAGAAACATTATGACAGATGTGATTGACACTTTCAAATAACCCATAACCAATAACCATTAACCAATAACGAATAACCATCACGCTTTTTCGCCCCGATAAATTTCATCTAACAGCTGTTCGGGTGAGGTTATCGCCGGTTTGCGCTTAAGGGCGTCAGCGATCATCCGCTTGGCATCAGCGGCCTTGTGGCCAAGCTGCTTCGCAAGGACTTCGAAAACCTGCTCTGGAAAATCTTCCACCGGTTTGGCTTCGGGTTTTTCGGTTTTGCAAATAAGCGCAAATTTGCCCATCTTGCCTTCAAGGGTAGCAATTATTTTTTGAGCCGTCCGCGCACCAATGCCTTTGAGCCGGGTAAGGCTTTGAACATCACGACTTTCGATAGCCTCGGCAACATCACTGACCGGAATGCTCAAGGCTTTGACAGCTTTTAAGGGCCCAATATCTTCGACCGAAATGAAGGATTGAAAAAATTCTTTTTCGGCTTCAAGGTTAAACCCAATTAAGATCGGTTTCGGTTGCCTTTCGGTTTGCTGATAAAAAACATAAAGCGCGATCTCGTCACCGGCTTTGCGAGGTTTTAGGGTCTCCATCACATAAGCCGGCAGCAAAATTTCATACCCCACCTGATTGGCCAGCACGAGAACCCGTTCATCTTCTTTTTTCAAAATTTTGCCTTCAATATAACCAATCATGGTGTTGCTCCACTCCAAAAACTATAGTTAGTGGTTATTTGTTATTGGAGCAAATCTGTCCTGAGATCCCAATCGAATAACCAATAACGAATAACTATTAACGGTTAATGCCCAAAAATTAAAGGCGCCTTTGTGTATTTTGAAATCACAGAATTACTTTGCAGCACCAAGCCCATCTTGATAGCGGTATAACCCAATAAGCGCCAGCCCGGCTGCATCGGATGCATGGACGGGTTTGATGCGGGTCTTATGGTTCAATCGATGCCGCACGGCCTTCTCAAGCTGGGCTTTGCTGGAGTTGCCATTGCCCGTTAAAATTTGTTTGGCCTCTCTTACCGGTACTTCGATGGCAGGTATACCTGCATGAAAACCGGCCAGTTGGATAACACCGGTCACCTGGCCCAGAATGATACCCGACTTTGGATATCGGTTCAAGGAATAGACATCTTCGATGACCATTAAATCCGGATTTTCATTTTTTAAGAGTTGATGAAGCTTGGAAAAGATTTTATCGAGACGACCGGGTAAAGGGGTGGATTTGGTGGTATGAATGCATCCAAGAGAGTAGCTAACGATTTTTGGCCCCAACCCGCTGACAATTCCGATACCAGTGGCCGCTAGGCCGGGATCTATGCCAATAATCTTAACCATTCTCGCGCTTGACTTATTTTAATGTCTTCAATTTTTCGGCGGCCACCTTGGCTTCGTTAGATTTGGGATACTTACGACCCAATTCTTGCAAAATCAGCTTGGCATTGGCCGTATCACCAATATTGGAGAATGCCAACCCCTGCTTTAAAAGCGCAGCCGGTGCCTTGTTGCCTTTCGGATATTTTTCAATCACATTTTGATACTCAAGGATCGCTTTCTCATACCATTTTTCACGGTAATAAATTTCACCAATCCAAAACTGAGCGTTATCCGCATTTTTCGAATTTGGATATTGCTTGATAAATTGCTTAAACTTCTCGCGTGCAGAGTCGAAATCACCTTGATCGAATGCCTGTTTGGCGGATCGGTAAATCTCATCTTCCGATGACCGCTTTTTGGCAGGTGCAGCAGGAACTACTGCGGCTGCCCGTTTTTTGGATGATTCCAAATTCAGATATTGTTCCATGCGATTGAGCCGATCTGCATGTTGCTCGGCGCTTTGCGTTAAGCTGTCCAGTTTTTGTTCTCTTTTGCTCTCTAAATCAGCTGCTTGTTGCTGTTGCTGTTTGAGCGCATACTCCATTTCTTCAAGGCGACCGCTCAGTATCCGGATGTCTTCGTTCATTTCTTCAAGTATCACCCGCAAACTGGCGGATTGCTTTCTGAGTTCCTGGCTCCTTTCCTCAATATTCGATTCGAGCGCGACTCTGTTTTGGCGCTGCTGCGCATCACGCATTTCCATCTCCGTCAGGCGCGTGTCAATTGTGTTTACATCTGATTGGGTCGCGCATCCCCAGACCCCCATCAGACCGGCCAATAAGACATAGCGTAGCATCTGTTTTCTCATAAGCATTCTTTTCATGGTTATTTGGTTTTATTCGAATTTCGGATTTGATGGCAAAAAAGAGACCCGCCGCTGGGGCGGGCGTCACCACCATAAACAGCAAGCGCAGAAAGATCCTTGCGCTTGCTGTTTATCATGATTTTTTTCGGCTGGTACCATTGCCAGATTCTATCTGCCCTGCAGCAGACACCCATCTAGAAGGGATACCGGTTGTGCTAATTTACCACAAAATGGGCCCTTCTGTTTTTGGCCCAGCATTCTTCGGTTTGCTCCATGCACAGCGGACGTTCTTCACCGTAACTGATGGTGGTCAGACGCGATGATGCAATGCCAAGATCGACCAAAAATGCCTTGGCGCTATCGGCACGCCGATCCCCCAGAGCGAGGTTGTATTCATTGGTTCCCCGTTCATCGGTGTGGCCTTCAATCGTGACGGTGGCATTGGGATTCTCGCGCAGCCAGGCCGCATGCCGCATAAGCACATCCTGTGCCATCGGTGTCAGTCTGGATTTGTCGAATTCAAAATAAATGTTGTTTTGGGAAATATTCCAGCCCGCAGGTGGCTTTGCCATCGGCTTGGGTGCCGGAGCCGGTGCGGGTTCCGCAGCCGGTGCGGGTGCTTTCGCCTGAGAGACTGCTTTCTTTTGACAGCCAACAGTGAACAGCAACCCGGGGATTACCAACAACACGGCTATTATCAACCAAGTCTTCTTTTGCATTTTTCTCCTCCTTTCACATTCAAGCATCACTTAGTTATTTTGATGATTCATTGACCACTTGGGGTTTGTCTGCTCACCGGCCAGAACCAATAAACGTCGCTGGTCAGTGCCAAAAGCAGTCATAACGTAAATACGGCTTGGCCCTTCACGATCAGAGCTAAAGGCAATTAAGCTACCATCTGGAGACCAGGTAGCGGCTTCGTTATCCCTGGGCTCGTAGGTTAGTTGTGTCGGATCTTGTCCGTCAATTCCAATGGTGAAAATATGGTGCCCCCCGTCCATTTGAGAGGTGTAAGCAATTTTGTCGCCTCGTGGGGACCAACTGGGCTGAGTATTTTTTTGCCCTTCATAGGTCAGTCTATTGACTCTGCCGGAAGCGATCTCTTTGATGTAAATCTGGGCGCTTCCGGAACGGTTGGAAACAAAGGCAAATTTTTTGCCATCGGGTGACCAGGATGGCGTTACATCTATTCCGCGACTTTTGGTTAACCTTTTAATAATTTTCCCTGAACCAGTCAACAGATAAATTTCTTGATCCCCAGAAAAGGATAGTGTCGCCGCCAGTTCGAATTTTCCCGGCACCCAGGCCGGGGTAATATTGATACCTTGTTTCGAGAGCTTTGATTCCCGGGCGTTTGACAGATCCCTGATATAAATATCCGGATTGCCGGACTTATACGATGTAAAGGCCAGCCACTTACCGTCGCTTGACCAAGCCGGAAAGAGCGTAATCGCGTTGTTTGTTGTCAACCGTCTGGGGTTGTATCCGTCGAATGCGCTGACATAAATCTCTTTGTTGCCCGTGCCGTTGGACACGAATGCGATCTTACTGCCAAATATGCCTTCGCTACCGGTCAGATACTTGATCACTTCGGTGCAAAAACGAAGAATAATTTTTCTCTGGTTTGCCTGCTTTCCCGAGTATTTTTTACCGAGTACGCGCCGGGCCTTGAAGGTGTCAAACAAACGCAACTCAATGGTCATATTGTCACCATTGAGCTCATAGTATCCGGTGATCAGAAGCTCAGCACCGACGACTGTCCAGTTCTGAAAATTGAGATCTGTCAGGGTAACACCGTTTGTCTGCGGGTCAAACAGAAAGGATCCACGATCCAAAATCTTGAAATAACCCGTAAAGTCCAGAGAATCGGAAAGAAAATCGGCTGCTGTTTGTGACGATTGTTTTTCTGCCTCTGAGCCGGTTGCATTTTTAAAGGACGGCACGGCCAGCGGAATTTTTCGCAGGAACGGTTTGGTGATATCAATCACATCATATTCCGCCCAACAAATTGCCGGTGAAAGTAACATAACGCTCATAATCAGGATGTAAAGTTTTATTGCACTTCTTCTCATTGTCGATCCTTGTAGTTTGAATCCGAATCTGATGCAGCGTGGCACGCCAAAGACCAGAACCTTTGGGTCATCAGACGACGGGATCCTGTTATGGCTTCTGTCGAATGCAGCAACCCTGTCATCCGGTTTGTCTTATGCAGTTGAATAGGGCTTTTGATGCCCAAACAGCTCGGATTTTATTATTTACCCCCTGCTTCAGGTGTACCGACAGCAGGTCATGCCACACACGATAGGCGGCTATGTAAAATCGCAATTATTTTTGTTTTAATCCTTTGGGGCCAAAGCGTAAACCGATTTTGTAATATGGACGCATGTAGTCGTTTGGGAGCGGCGGTAATGGGTTTGATTTAACCAGGGCTTTATAGGCCGAATCATCCAGGTACACATTGCCGGATTTTTTGTCAAACCAAATATCCTCTATTTCCCCGTTTCGCAATACTTTTATCGCTAAAATGGCCTCCAGCTCTGTACTCTCACCAGCCAGCTGCTGTGAGAATGCCCAATTTTTTTGGATTTGATACTGAATTTCAGCTTGGTAAATCAATATGGATTCTTGCACGCGTGCACCGCCGCTCCCGGATCCGCCGCCCGGTCCCACAGCACCGCTTCGGGATTGGGAGGCGCTGCCTACAGATCCACTGCCAGCCGTTGATTCGGAAGCAGCGACTTTGCGTTTTAGGTCCTCAATGGCCGATGCCACCGAATCAGTTTCGGTTTTCTCTACTTTTTTTTCAATCCGGTCAATCGCCGAATCAATTACCTTTGAGCGGTCTAAGGTCTTTTTCTTCAGCGACTTTTTGGCCTTTTTCTTTTTCGGTGCCAGCGAAACGGCCTTAGGTGGCTTTTTAACCACCGGGACAGGTTTGGGCTCCGGTATTTTGACCGCAGGCTTTTGCGGCGGCTTTTTGACGACCGGCTCTGGCTTGGCGGGCGCCGGCGCCGGACCACCAGCTGGAGGACCCGCCGACGGCAGGGAAACAAGGCTGACATTTACCACCCCGGATCGAAATCGTGAGCCACCGCTAAAATCGGGCATAAAAATAAGCGCTCCGATAACGACCAGATGAAAAATAAATGAAACGCCAACCGGCAACACCATCGACTGGGACTCAGGTTCCTTGCCTCGGTATTGCCTGGTGTAAGTATGTTTGGTATCCTGCACGGCAATTAAGATTTTGACTTTTTACGTTCTTCTTCGAACTTCTCGGGTTCGGTAACCATTCCCAATTTTTCTACACCGGCCCCTTTAATTTCCGCCATGACCTGGGCCACAATTCCCCACGATATGTTTTTATCGGCTTTGAGAAAGACCTCCCGCTCAGACCGTCCTTCTAAAATTTTGGTCAGTTTTTCACCAAGGCCGTCGACTGAAACCTTGAAATCATTGATGAAGACTTCATGCTGGGTATTGAGGGTGATAATTAAATGCTCTTTTTCGGATTCTAACGGCTCTGCAGTCGCTTCTGGCAGCGAGACATCCATTCCCTGCATCATCATCGGCGCTGTCACCATAAAAATGATCAACAACACCAGCATGACATCCACAAACGGCGTCACATTAATGTCGGACATCAATTGGCCGCTTTTATCACCAGCTTTCATGATCTTCTCCTCTCTGTCCGCAGAATGTCACGCTCGATAATGTTCAATAAGTCAGCTGAAAAGCTATCGAGTTCAGATTCGACCACACGTATTTTACTCATAAAAAAATTATAGGCGATGACCGCCGGAATTGCTGCTGCCAGACCGGCCGCGGTTGCCACCAGGGCCTCGGATATTCCCGGTGCCACAACTGCCAAATTGGCTGAACCTTTCTGCCCGATACCGATAAAAGAGTTCATGATTCCCCATACGGTGCCGAACAATCCGATGAATGGTGCTGTATTACCAGTAGTCGCTAAAAAAGGTACCATCTGGGTCATGCGTGTCATTTCGGTAGTAATGGCACGACGCAACGCTCTTTTGATGTTGTCTGTGCCTGTGAACCTGGCATCCAGTGACATGCTTTGACTACCGGATGTTTTATTCATGGTCGGATCTGGTGCCACGCTGGATGCCGCAGACTGGCTCGTCTTTTTAAGCTCTACATAGCCGATTCGAAAAATGCGTGCCTGGGGGCTGCCGGGTAGCTGTTTTGCTTTGGCAAAGGCATTGGACAGATCACGGCTCTTCCAAAAAAATTCGCTGAACTGTGCCGACTCTTTAAAAGCGCGACGGATATAACGATATTTAATCAGTATGATGGCCCAGGACACAATTGAAAAAAACAACAGCAACAGCATTACAAACTGAACCATGGGTCCCGCGTTACTGATCATATGGACGATATCGAGCTGAGCAATACCCATAAACAGATCTCCACTTCCGAGTTGGGGGTTAATGAAATAAGAACAAAACCGTGGTTAACAGCAGCCGGATTGTTGACCTACCCTTCGCTTAGAATGTGTCATGATGCGTCTAAACACTTTAAAGTATAATGAATATAGGTGAAGTGTCAACAGGTTTGAAGGCCGTCATCGTGCCCAAATTTTGGGGTTGCGTTTGAAGACAACCCTCACTATGGTGTTAGCTGTTAAAAAGTTTTCAGTGTTCAGGTGTCAGGTTTCAGTAAACCGTTATCCGACTACAATGCCAAGATAACTGCGGACAAGCTTTGTTTGCACCGCTTCGCTGTTTTCTGACCTGTGATGACTGAGCACTGACACCTGAAACCTGACACCTGAAACCTGTACTTTACTTGGGAGCTGCTATGAAAAACATTGCCAACTTGCTGTTTGAAGCTAAAATGCTCAAAGAAATTCCGCGATCAGGATTCCATTTTCTTGGATCCGGCAAGGAATCCGTCGCGGAACATACCTTCAGTACGACGTTTATCGCTTATGTGTTGGCCCAGTTACAGCCCGAAGTCGATGCCCTTAAATTGATCAGCATGTGCCTAGTACACGATTTGCCCGAGGCCAGGATCGGTGATTTGAATACCGTGCACAAAACATATGTAACCGCCGACGAGGCCAAGGCCCTGCAAGATACAACCGCGGATCTTCCATTTGGCGCCGCCATTACCGATTTGATCCAGGAATTCAACCAAAACCGCTCGGACGAAGCCAAATTGGCGCATGATGCCGACCAGATAGCACTCATTCTCGAACTAAAATATCTAGCCGATATTGGATATACCCCACCTGATACGTGGCTGCCGCATGTTGTTGATCGCATTCAAACGACAATTGGCAAAGACGTCGCCCGAAACATAATGGAAACCCATCGCGACGACTGGTGGCTGAATAAATATATTGACACCAATAACAGAAACGATTAAAAAATAATCTTTTTTATTTTTAAATTTGTGTGTAAAAGTATACACTTATGTCCTTAATTGTATACATTGGAGGTAAAATTGAGCTGGCTGATCAAAACTTTTAGCTCGTCTGTTGGTAAAAAGCTGCTGATGGCCATTACCGGTTTGAGTTTCATCGGTTTTCTAGTAACCCACCTGGCCGGTAACCTGACCATTTACGCGGGGGGGGCGGCTTTCAACACATACGCTGAAAAACTTCACTCGCTGGGTCCAATCCTAACGGTTCTTGAATTGGGTTTGCTGGTGTTTGCGTTAATTCACGTCATCACCGGCATCACCCTTTTTATCCAAAACTTAAAAGCAAGATCTGTGCCTTATCAAAATGACCAGGCCGAGGGCGGGCGTACGCTCAGTTCTTTGACAATGCCTTATACCGGATTAATCATTCTGGGATTTGTGGTCTTTCATCTGATCAACTTCAGCTTTGTGGACAAAAGCGATCAAACCATCTTTGACATTGTCCGCTCGGCCTTTGCCAACCCCATTTATATGGTCATCTATGTATTGGTGATGATCATCGTTGCTTTACACGTACGCCACGGTTTTTGGAGTGCATTTCAAACCCTTGGGGCTAACCATCCCAAGTATATGCCGGCTCTCATGGTATTGAGTGTGATTGTCGGCCTGACGATTGGTTTGGGATTTGGACTGCTACCGATTTATCTATGGACTATCGGCTAGACGGTTAAGGTCAAGCTCATGATGATTTCCGATTCACCACAAAGTGCACGAGGCCTCACGAAGATGAATGCAACAAAACCCTTCACATTATTTACTTCGTGGTCTTCATGAACTTCGTGGTAAAATTTAAAACAAACAAGCATTAATGCCAATTAAAAAGGAATAGCCGAATGCAACTTGATGCACACATACCGGCCGGCCCGCTGGCCGAAAAGTGGGACCGTCACCGCTTTGAATTGAAGCTGGTCAATCCGGCCAATAAGCGCAAATTCGACATTATCGTGGTCGGAACCGGTCTGGCGGGCGCCTCGGCTTCTGCCAGCCTGGCCGAGCTGGGATATCATGTCAAAACCTTTTGCATTCAGGATTCACCGCGGCGGGCACACAGCATTGCCGCCCAGGGGGGAATCAATGCGGCCAAAAATTATACCAACGAAGGCGACAGCATCTGGCGACTGTTCTATGATACCGTTAAAGGCGGAGATTTCCGGGCCCGTGAAGCCAATGTGTATCGCCTGGCCCAGTTGAGCAACAATATTATTGATCAATGTGTCGCCCAAGGCGTTCCGTTTGCGCGGGATTATGGCGGCTTATTGGCCAATCGATCTTTCGGCGGCTCCCAGGTCTCCCGAACATTTTATGCGCGGGGCCAGACAGGCCAGCAGCTGCTGTTGGGCGCCTACAGTGCGCTAATGCGGCAGGTGGGTGCCGGCATGGTCACTTTATTCGCGCGACGAGAAATGATGGATCTGGTGCTGGTCAACGGTCAGGCCCGTGGGATTGTTGTCAGAAATTTGATCAGTGGCGAACTGGAAAGCTATGCCGCCGATGCAGTCGTGCTGTGTACAGGCGGTTACGGCAATGTGTATTATCTTTCCACCAATGCTGAATCTTCCAACGTGGGCGCCGGATTTCGGGCTTACCGCAAAGGCGCCGTGTTCGCCAATCCCTGTTTTACCCAGATTCACCCCACTTGTATTCCCCATACCGGTGATCACCAGTCCAAACTGACGCTAATGAGTGAAAGCCTTCGCAATGATGGCCGTGTCTGGGTGCCACATAATGCCGGTGACATCCGGGACCCGCAGGATATTCCCGAAGGAGATCGCGATTATTACCTCGAAGAAAAGTACCCCAGCTTTGGGAATCTGGTTCCGCGCGATGTGGCCTCGCGTGCGGCCAAAGCCCAGTGTGATGACGGCAAGGGGGTAGGCCTAACACGCTGCGCGGTATATTTGGATTTTGCCGATGCAATTAAACGCGATGGCAAAGACACCATTGCAAAAAAATACGGTAATCTTTTTGATATGTATGAGCTCATCAGCGATGATTCTCCGTATCAGAAACCGATGATGATATATCCGGCCTCTCACTATACCATGGGCGGATTATGGGTGGATTACAATCTGATGAGCACGATTCCGGGATTATTCGTACTTGGGGAAGCCAATTTTTCCGACCACGGGGCCAACCGCCTGGGGGCCAGTGCCCTGATGCAGGGACTGGCGGACGGCTACTTTATCATCCCCTATACGATTGGCGGATATTTTGCCGGGACATCGCTGTCATCGGTCAATGCTGACCATGACGCCTTTAAGCAAACCACCCAGGCAGTCAATGACGGTATTAACCGGCTGATGTCCATCAAGGGCAAGCGCACTGCGGACAACTTCGCCCGCGAACTGGGTCGCGTGATGTGGGATTACTGTGGTATGTCCCGTGAGGAAAAAGGTCTTCAAAAAGCCCTGGGGCTGATTCAAGATCTACGCGCTGAATACTGGGAAAATCTGTTGGTGCCGGGAACGGACAAGGATTATAACAAAAGCCTTGAAAAAGCCGGACGCCTGGCAGACAGCCTGGAATTTGCCGAAATCATGATTCATGACGCCCTGCAACGCAGCGAGTCTTGCGGCGGCCATTTCCGCACAGAATCTCAGACTGAAGAGGGCGAAGCCCAGCGCGATGATGAAAATTTTTCGCATGTGTCCGTATGGGAATATGCCGGCAGCAATCAAAAGCCCAAACACCATAAAGAACCTCTGGAGTTTGAAAACGTGGCGTTGAGCCAAAGGAGTTATAAGTGAAAAAACTGCCCAAAACCCTTAATCTAACCCTTAAAGTCTGGCGGCAGCAAGGAACAGAAAAAAAAGGGCATTTTGAGACCGTTACCGCCCGCGATATATCGGTGCACATGTCCTTTATCGAAATGCTGGATTCAGTCAACGAACAGCTGACGCTGGAAGGCAAGGATCCGATTGCCTTTGACAATGACTGCCGTGAAGGCATTTGCGGCACCTGCGGTGCGGTGGTTGACGGCAGAGCCCATGGACCGCAGAAAGCAACCACGTTATGTCAGCTTCACATGCGACAATTTTCAGATGGGGATACCATCATAGTGGAACCCTTTCGTGCCCGGGCCTTTAAGGTTGTCAAAGACCTGGTGGTGGACCGCAGCGCGCTTGACAAAATCATGGCCGCGGGCGGATTCATATCCGCCAATACCGGCGGCGCACCGGATGGCAATGCCCTGCCCATTGCTCAGGATGTTGCTGAGAAAGCAATGGACGCTGCCGCCTGTATCGGCTGCGGCGCCTGCGTAGCCGCCTGTCCCAGCGCTTCGGCAATGCTTTTTGTCAGCGGGAAAGTTTCTCAGCTGGCGCTGCTGCCCCAGGGCAGACCGGAAGCCGCCCGGCGGGCGCTTAATATGGTCAAAACCATGGACGCCTGCGGTTTTGGAAATTGCTCCAATCACCGCGAATGTGAAAACGCATGCCCCAAAGAGCTGTCTATCGTCAATATTGCCCGTTTAAACCGTGAGTATCTCAAGGCCAGCTTTTTCTCGAATGAAACCTAACGGGCAATTTCATTTTGAGTCAACATTCAGATCATTCCTTACTGAAGGCTAGGGGCATTTTGCCGCTTCGGCCGCTGTTTGTAGCGCCATTGAATGTCAATGATTGCGCGAATAAGCGCCCCCGCCCCTATATCAATTTCACTGAAATGGCCCGCTGATTACTGTGTCCGGTGGCGGTGGTGCGATGATATTCATCGTTTTTTTAAATGGACAGACAATTGGTAGCGCAACCCAAACGCAAGCACGCTTATAGCACGTGGGAGTAAAGGTGCATCATGGAGCAACTGAACAACTGGTTTACCAAACTTGAAACCGCTTTTGGTTTAGAAGCCCCCTATCTGAAGATCGCATTGAAGGTGTCCCTAACACTGGTCGCTTTTTTTATCGTGTGGTTTATCATGCGGCTGTTGTTGTCTTTTATTGAAAAGCGCATGCAAAAAATCAACCTGATTGACATTCAGGAGGCGCTTTTTAAAATCTTTCGCAAAGCCCTTTTCTACACGCTGGTGTTGTTAACCGGCACCTACCTGATCGCCGTATTTAAACTTCCATTCGTCGCTAAAATATTTTATGCCCTGTTCGTTATTCTGTTTGCCGGGCCGGTTAAAAATTTCTTGATCGTCACCATCCGCTATTTGCAGGCACGGGTGGCCCATAAAACCGATAGCAAAATTGATGATATTGTCTTTGATTTACTGATTCGATTTTCCGACTTTATCGTTTACACCGTGGCCATCATTATTGCCCTCGATATGCTGGGCGTCAATGTCGTGCCATTTATTGCAGGCGCCGGGGTAGCCGGTGTGGCTGTCGGCTTTGCAGCCAAAGATACGCTGTCAAACCTGATCGCCGGCATTTTACTGATCATTGATCGACCGTTTGAGGTGGGTGATCGCATTGAGGTCTGGAGAGCACCAACCGGCAGTGCCACCTGGGGCGACGTGATCGATATCGGACTGCGCGCCACTAAGATTAAAACCACCGACAATATCGTCATTATCATCCCCAACAATGAAATTATGCTGCGGGATATCATCAATTATACCCACATTTCTGAAAAAATCAGGGTTCGCATCAATATTGGTATTGCTTATGATGCCGATTTGCAGAAAGCCAAAGACATTATTCTGCAGGTTGCCAATGAAACCGAGTGGGTATCACAAGAACCACCTGCAAAGGTTGTGGTTCGAAATTTTGGCGAGTCTTCGGTGGACCTACAATTGCGGGTTTGGATCCAGGATGCCCGGCAGCGGATGAACACAATTTCCCATATTACCGACGCCGTCAAAGAAGGGTTTGATGCGGCAGGCATTGAAATCCCCTACCCCAAACGCGATGTTCATATCATCCAAAAAACCGCTTAACAATGACAAATGAGGTGCCTGGTGTTGTTACTGACCACTGGCGGTCGTATTAGACAAAAGGGCATCAATCGATTCAATCACCTGCCAGAATCGACTCAACTCTGTTGACAAATTCCACCAGATCAAAGGGCTTATAAATCACGTTTTCAAAACCCAATTTGGCCATAATATCCAGCTTGGTGTGATCCGGGTAGCCTGTTGAAATCAGCACTTTCATATCCGAAAGCTCGGGTTCATTTTTAATGAGACGGCAAACTTCAAGACCGTCCATTTCAGGCATGAAAATATCCAGTATCAGAAGATCCGGGCGATAGGTACCCAGTTTTATTGAAGCTTCTATCCCGTTAGAGGCCTCTTCAATTAAGAACGGCCTGGGTCTATTCAAGGCAAGGGCCTCGGTGAGCATTGATCGTATCGTATGATCATCATCGACAATCAGAATTTTGGCCGCATCACTTTTTCGAAGGATCGGCAACGAAATGGTAAACGTTGTCCCCTCCGCCGGCCGGGTATCAAATGCAATGTCACCGCCATGTGCCTGCACGAGGCCATAGGTGACGGATAGGCCCAGACCTGTCCCCCCCTGTTCCTGCTTATCGGTAACAAATGGTAAAAATAACCTATCGACGATCGCCGGCGATATGCCACGGCCATTATCACCGATGGCAATCAGGATGCGCCCGCTTTTCATTTCAAATCCTGTGCGAATTCGGATGATGCCATTATCATGATGAATGGCTTGTACGGCGTTGATGAGAATATTTAAGATAACTTGTTCAATACTTTGCAGATTGCCTTCTATCTCCGGCAGATTGTCATCCAGCTGCAACTCAATTTTGACGTCGGATTTCCGCAGGGTCGTCTGGGCCAGACGCAGGGCGTTTTTAACGGCCGTATTGACCTGCAGGGAAGATTTTTCAGCCACATTTGACTGTTTAGAAAAATTTTTAAGATCAGATACGATTTTGGCCACCCGATTCGCAGCCATATCCATGTCTCCCACCAACTGGGATAAATTGTCTTCCAGAAAGTCGTAGGTAAATCCACCAAACTTCTGGTCTGGATAATCTTTTTTGCGTTCAATTAAAAGCGGTAAAAAATCGGACCAAATTTTCTGAATGAGCGGCAAATTATACATAATGAGGTTGATGGGGTTGTTAATTTCATGGGCAACCCCGGCGACCAGGGTCCCCAGTGTTTCCATTTTTTGCGCCTGCTGTAACTGCTGCTGGCTTTCTCTTAGAGCCTGTTTGGTATGTCGATGCTGCGATGCTAATTGCCCTGCCTGTGCACGCAGTACCATCAACTCCCGTATAAGCTGTTGTCTCGTTTTTTCCTGATCCTTCATTGGCGCTCTTTTAGATCTATACTGCGTCAGAAACGCTATAATCTGACGCATTCAAAGGTGATGCGGGTTTTCAATGTCATTTGGGCTATTTTTTTAAATTGCTCGGTTACATCAGATACGAAAAGTAACAAGTTGCCGTTTCGGCCCAGTTGTTGATCGATATCGTGATGATCCGCTAAAAATCGTTGAAGGCTCTGAGAAATGCAGATTGAAGAATCGATTAATTGAACGTGTTTGCCGATTTTACGCTGAATGACATCTTTAAGAAGTGGATAGTGCGTACAGCCTAGAATCAACGTGTCAATCTGCCGGGTTTTAAGCGGTTGCAGGTATTTTTTGACGATCATCGCCGTCTCGCGTTTACTAAGCCACCCCTCTTCGACCAAAGGGACCAGCAATGGGCAGGCAACGGAATAGATCCGGGCCTTGGGCTGGTTTTTGATGATTTTCTTTTCATAGACGCCACTGGTGATCGTTGCGCGGGTGCCAATGATGCCAAACGTCTGATTTGCCGATGCGTCAAGGGCTTTTGTGACGGCAGGCGTGATGACTTCGAAAATGGGCACTTTAAATTGTTCGAGTACTTGCGCAGTGGCAACACTGGATGCGGTATTGCAGGCAATGACGACAATCTTGGCGCCCTGGCGCAAAAGGAATTCTATGTTGCTAATGGTATAGCCGATCACCGTTTCAGCACTCTTGGTGCCATAAGGTGTATGGGCGGTATCGCCAAAATAAACGATATCATATCCCGGAATTTTATCCAGGATGGCCTTGACAACGGTTAAGCCACCGACACCTGAATCAAATATGCCAATCATAATGAAGGGACATTCAAGGAGATTTTTTTATAACGGCATCGATGCATTTATGAATCTGATCATCGCTGACATCGACACGCATACCGGGACAAGTGGACGCCATGGCATGCCAGTTTCCGGCATCAATACGTATACTTTCGATAAACGGCCAGCGCCGGCACATTTGGGGTTTCACCGGATGAATCGTGCACTGCTGGTCCCACAAGATACAATAGCCATTTTCAGCCTGCGCGATGACGGGTTGTCCTCCGGATAACTGGCAGGCATCCTTTATAAACCGCTCAGGATTTATACCCAGATATCGACAGATACGATCAATATCTGCTTCAGTAAGGTAGGTGCCGCCATATCCTTTGCAGCAATCGCCACAGCGCTGACAATCGAAAATATCATCGGGGGTCAGCTCATCAGATGTCATGGCGCTTCTCCATCGCTTTTCTAAGGGTCACCTGATCCACATATTTCAGGTCGCCGCCAATCGGCACTCCGGAGGCAATTCGAGTTACCTTTATGGCATAAGTTACCAGGCGCTCTTTGATATAAGCAGCCGTGGCTTCACCTTCAACGGTGGTACTGGTGGCCAGCACCACTTCTTTGACCTGTCCGCCTTCAATTTTGGCAATCAATTCGCCCAAGCGAATATCTTCAGGCCCGATGCCGTTCATCGGAGACAGCACGCCCGCCAAAATATGATAGCGCCCATTAAATGCGCCTGATTTTTCCATGGCCACCATGTCGGCCGGCTGTTCAACCACACATAGGATAGCGGCATCCCTGGCAGGATTTGAACAGATTTGACAGATATCATCGTCACTGAGACCAAAGCATTGTTTGCACAAGCGAATTTTATTTTTGGCCGTAGTGATACTGTTGGAGAGTTTTTCAACTTCCGTGCGGGGCGAGCGCAGGATGTGCATGGCCAACCGTTCGGCGGTTTTTTCTCCAATTCCAGGCAATTTGGCGATACGCTGGATGAGATTGATGATCGAAGGCGGGTAATGACTCATATATTGCGTTCACCTTTTGAAAAGATGTTGCTGTTTGTTGCCATCTAACCTGGCTTATATCAAAAGCCAGCGTCTGGGCACGCACAGTGCGGGTTACGCGTTGCGACTTGGATCGAGAGCACTCGCAACACGGCTCTCGATATGTGCGCCCGCATTACATAATTCCCGGTATGTTCAAGCCACCGGTTAATTTGCTCATTTCTGCAGCTACCATTTCCTGGGATTTGGCCAACGCCTCGTTAACAGCGGCTAATACCAGGTCCTGCAGCATCTCGACATCTTCTGGGTCAACGACCTCTTTTTCGATCTGGATAGATACAATTTGCTGTTTGCCGTTGGCAACAACTTTCACCATACCGCCTCCAGCAGTGGTCTCTAAGGTCTTTTCGGCCATCTCATCCTGCAGCTTCATCATCTGCGATTGAAGCTTTTGGGCCTGCTTCATCATATTGCCCATACCTTTCATCACGTTACCTCCTAATGCCTGATACACGATCAGCGATTTTTTTCATTCGGATCCCGATCACCGTCGATCCTAAAGCAACAGAAAGATTTTTGGGGCATCCGCACAAAAACAGCAGTATGCCAGGATCAAAACCGGTGCGGGTGTACTGGGTTTAAATTCGTTGCTGTACGCCTATCCATTTAGGATACGCAGTTAACGGAATTGTAGAAAAAATTATCCGGCTACAGCAATGTTTTTTTTGATAATTTTTAAAAATTTGACTTACCGTATTTTTATATCGATCAGCTTACCATTAAAAATTTCAATGGCGTCTGCTACCAGTGGATGGCTTAATGCCTTTTGCTTCTGGCGCTGCTCATTTTGGGATTTTTTTTTTGGGCTTTGCGCTTCAGATTCAGCAGAGGCAGTTAATGCCACTTTTTTTTCAGTGCCAAAATAATCAGTGCAAATCTTCTTCAAAAGCGCCTTGTTTTTGTCGCGTTTGAGCATGTTTAGAGTAAAGCCATTGTCAAAGACCTCTATTTCGATGGCATCGTCAGACACCTGTTTTAAGCGGCATTTTGCCAAATTTGCCCCCAAAGAAGGATTTTCTTTGCACACAATATCATAGAGTTGACGCCAGGTTGTTTTAAGATCTGATGCAGGTTGCGCAATGGCCTCTGGCGGTTCTGGCACGGCCTGATGCGCCTGCGGTCCTGCCATCGCATCCGGGTCACCTGGTCGCTGCTTGTTGGAATGTGATCTGCTGCCTTCAGCTGATTGCTGAGCCGGACGCCGGTCGTCAGCCGTTTTGTAAACTTCCTGTCTGAGGTTATCTAGCTTATCAATCAGTTCATCTATCGGCAAAGCCGGTCTCATTTGAACGATTCGGATGACGGCCATTTCAAAGGCCAGTTTGGTATCGGTGGCAAGCCGGATAGACGCTTGCTCTCGGAAAAGATCATCCAGCACCTGGTTTAAACCAGCAGCGGTTACCGTTTCTGTCTGGGCAACCATTTGTTCGATTTCAGCGCTGGGAAGATCAACCAGCTTTGCGACATTTTGCCCCATTTTAACGATCAACAAATGTCGGAAATGCTCGAGGACCTCCTCGTATAACTTTTTAAGATCATGACCCCGGCTGTAACAGTCATCAAGAGTGTTTAGAATAGCACCGATATCTCCCTGCAGAATGGTGGTGCTTAAATCGAAAACAAATTTCCGATCCATAACACCCAATATATCCAATACCTGTCCGTGGTCGACCGCGCCTTTAAAGCAAGATATCACCTGGTCTAGCAGGCTCAGCGCATCCCGCATGCTACCCGTGGCTTCGCGCGCAATCAGCACCAAGCTCTCTTCCGGTATCTGAAAATGTTCCTGTTGGCATATGGTTTTCATATGAGCAATGATGGCTTTTAAACTGATGCGCTTAAAATCATGGCGCTGGCAGCGCGATAAAATGGTTGTCGGGATTTTTTGCGGCTCAGTCGTGGCAAATATGAACATGACGTGAGACGGCGGTTCTTCTAAGGTCTTGAGTAGGGCGTTGAAGGCCTGCATGCTGAGCATGTGGACCTCATCAATTATATAAATTTTATACGTGCTGTGGGCGGGCATATACTTGATATGGTCCCGCAGTTCTCTGATCTGATCGACGCTGTTATTGGAGGCCCCGTCAATTTCGAAAACGTCCACCGCATTGCCGGATGTGATTTCACCACATGATCGGCATTCGTTGCAGGGGATGGGACGCGAGCCGGACTGACAGTTCATTGCTTTGGCCAGTATCCGGGCGGCGGTGGTCTTGCCGGTCCCCCGCGGTCCGGAAAAAAGCACGGCATGGGCAACCCGATCAGATGAGATCGCATTGCTCAGTGTGCGGGTCACATGGTCCTGCTCGACAACCTGGTCGAATGCCTGGGGACGATATTTGCGCGCCAGAACAAGATAGGACATCGTGAAGTGCCTGTTTAAGGTTCCAAGGTTCAGGGTTCCCCGTTCTGGGTTCTGTGTTGATAGGTGACAGCAAACAGTTGTTAGATGCAAGAGTCAAAAATGAACATAGGGGCATTTTTTTGTTCTATGTTCTCCGTCTTCTGACCTATGGCCTCTGTCTTCTGTTATTTAACCTCTGAACCTTTGAACGCTGAACATTTGAACCAGTTGATTGACATCTGAGACGATAATATCTGAAACAATTATCTTGAATGAATTTCGCCCCAATTGGCTTCGTAAACTAAAATGGCGGAGAGAGAGGGATTCGAACCCTCGGTGCCGCTTTTGACAGCACACACGATTTCCAGTCGTGCTCCTTCAGCCAGCTCGGACATCTCTCCGCATTTTAACAAGTTATTGGTTACTGGTTATTGGTTATTGGGAACGAAACCGTATATTCTATTTTTTAGGCTAACGAAAAACCAATAACCATTAACAAATAACGAAGCTGGCGGAAGGGGTGAGATTCGAACTCACGGAGGGCCACAAGACCCTCAACGGCTTTCGAGGCCGCCGCCTTAAACCGCTCGGCCACCCTTCCGACCTGAAAAGGTTTATCAAAACATAAAAAGTACTGAATAACCTCTTTAAAACAGACTGTCAAGGCATGAACATAGCCTGCACTTCCTGGGTATATTCCCCGTTCGACTCGTAAAGAATCAAGGGCGCCTCAAGTCGGGTGCCGGGTTGAGCACCTTTGGTCCCGGCAACCAAAATAAGCTTTGCTTCAGCCGATAACTCTCCATGAATCAACCGCATCGACTTTGGCTCAATCCCTTGTGACCGCATTTGCACCAACAACTCGGTTGTGCGATCTGCTGTATAGATGGTCACAAAACGACCTGCGGTCCGCAGGATGCGTTTGACTGTTTGCAGTACGACATCCAGGTTAACTTTTAATTCGTGTCGCGCAATGGCGCGCTGCCGATTTGGATTTAACCGACCGGCGTTCGGTTTATGGTAGGGCGGATTACAGACCACCAGGTCCACCGGCCCGCCCAGCATGTCTGGTTTTAATTCCCGCATATCATTGCATAGAATTGTAATTCGATTTTGCAGCTGGTTGGCGTTGACATTCGAAACGGCCATGCGGGCCAACTCTGGCTGAATTTCAACGCCAAAAGCGGTAATATCCGGGTGACGATACGCTAAAATCAGAGGAACAATACCACAACCGGTTCCCAGATCGAGGACACGCTCATCTGCACGCGGCCTGGCATGAGAAGCGAGCAAAATAGCGTCAATCGAAAATCGATACCCCCGGGGGTCTTGCTCTATGAGCAGTTTGCCGTTAAAAAACGTATCTTCGGTTAGCTTGGGCATCGTCTTAACTAAGGTAAATTCGATCGGGTTTCGGGTTTACTGGCCGCTGGTTTCTCGCTGCTGGCTGCTCGCCAGAAGCCAGCCTGCGACAAGCCCTTCGGCCCGAGCTCGTGGCCAAGGGCAACAGAGTCGTGATCAGCAGCCAGGAGCCATCTTGGCATCTTCTGTTCTTTGAGCCCTGAAACCAACATCACCTGAACAAATGTCTGTTTTGATTTATTTTATAGGTCCGATTTTGAATTTGATGTCCACCAGTAGTGGTTGTTCCAGTGCTGCATTGAGGGCGGCGATGATGTCCTTTTTCAAGAATTGTAGCTGGTGGACCCAGGTCGAGTTGTTGACATGCACAATCAGAAGGTCGCCTTTAAAAGCTGCCGGACGGGCATTTTGGGCAATCGCTTCCCCCACCGCCGCATCCCACAGCCGCCAAACTGCCTTAAGCCCGGAATCAGCTTCGCTGCGGTAGGCACTTAAGACATTTTCAAGGATATTTGCGATATGAACAGGATCAGTTCGCTTATCTTTGTCGTTCATCGTGGCCAAACTATAGCAAAATTTTGACCATTGTTGAACCCCAAACAAAGCCGCAATACGGATTAGCCGGTTGCCCTATCGACCGACCCCTTCCGGATCAATGATTGCCGAGTGCCATTAAATTCCACATTTGTTGAGTAAAGTACAAAATTTATCTTCGCAGCAGCTGTACTCTTCTGATTGCTTTTTGCTTGACTTGATTGACC
The DNA here is from genome assembly GCA_030066985.1 of Desulfobacterales bacterium. Lineage (NCBI taxonomy): Bacteria > Pseudomonadati > Thermodesulfobacteriota > Desulfobacteria > Desulfobacterales > Desulfobacterales bacterium. The sequence goes on along the minus strand of JASJAN010000008.1, from coordinate 74,121 downwards.
GGGTAACTTATTTTATCTAAGAATTTTTAGAATTTGCAACCGTTTCCTTGCCAGAGAAGAAATCACAAACCGGCATAAGGTCGCAGTCACCTAAAACTGTTTTTCGATACAAGTTATAGTGAGTGCTGTCTTATGCCAGACAAATTTAGCAAAGGAACAATCATATGAGTTGGGATTGGGAAAAACTAAAACAGCAGCAACAGGGCCGAGGCGGCGTGCCGCCGCAGATGGATGAATTTGTTGAAAAGATCAAAAAAGTCAAATTCCCGGGCGGCCCTCTGGTGATCATCGTCATTATCATTGCCGCCCTGGCCATAACGTCGGTTTATACTGTCAAGCAAAACGAAGTTGGTGTGGTGCAGCTATTTGGTCGCTATACGCGCACCACTCAGCCGGGCCTTAATTTTAAGCTGCCGCTTGGAATCGAAAAGGTCACCAAAGTCAACGTGCGCGAGATCCAAACAGAAGAATTCGGTTTTACCACCACCGCCCCGCAAGTGCGGCCCTCTCGATTTAGGACGGGTACTGAAAATACAGGTGAAGCGCTGATGCTTACCGGGGATCTAAATGTGGCCATTGTGCCCTGGATTGTTCAATTCCGTGTAAAAAATCCGTTTGACTTTTTGTTCAAGGTTCGAGATGTCCGCCGTATATTGCGCGACATGTCCGAGGCTACTATGCGGCTGGTGGTAGGTGATCGCAGTGTTAGTGAGGTTATCAGCAAACGGGACGAAATTGCGGTTGAGGCCAAAGGGTTGTTGCAAGCTGAGTTGGACCAAGCCCAAACCGGCATCCATATAGTGACCATCGAAATGAAAAAAACCAATGTCCCCCCGCCAGTGCAGCCGTCATTTAATGAGGTTAACCAGGCTGTACAGGAAAAAGAACAAATGATCTATCAGGCCAGAGAAGACTACAATAAGGCCATCCCGGCCGCTCGCGGTGAAGCCGAAAGAACAATCAAGGCTGCTGAAGGCTATGCCTTGAACCGTGTGAACCGCGCCAAGGGAAATGCCGCCCGATTTGTTGCGCTGTACAATGAGTACGTCAACGCCAAAGACATTACCAAGCGACGGCTGTATCTGGAGACGATCCAACAAACATTTCCAAACCTTGGCAAAAAGTATATCGTCGATTCTGATCAAAAAAATCTGTTGCCGCTACTCAACATGGGGCAATCGTTTAACGTCGGACAGCAAAGCAGTGGTGAAAAATGAAAAACAAAAGTATATTTCTGATTCCTGTGGCTATCATTGGCTTGATCATTTATGGCGCCGCTTATACGGTCGATGAAACCGAACAAGTGGTTGTCACTCAATTCGGCCGCATTGTGGGTGAGCCCAAAACAGATCCGGGTCTAAAATTTAAGCTTCCGTTTATTCAGACCGCCAATTATTTCAATAAAAACTTGCTGGAGTGGGATGGCGATCCAGGCCAGATTCCGACCTTGGATAAAACCTTTATCTGGGTGGACACCTTTGCCCGCTGGAAAATAGTGGACCCGATCAAATTCTTTCAGACCGTCAACAACCGCTTTAACGCCGTCGGCAAACTCAATGACATTATCGACCCGGCCGTTCGGAATTTTGTTACCTCTCATCAACTAATAGAGGCTGTGCGCAGTTCCAACCGCGAGTTGGATACCGGGGATGTTGGCTTCGATGATTCCGTGCGTAGAACTCGGGTTTATTTTCAAATCGAAGTGGGGCGCCAAGAAATCACTCAGGGCATCTTAAAACAGGCCCAGCCGAAATTGACACCTTTTGGCATTGAGCTGGTGGATGTTAAAATTAAGCGTATCAACTATGTGGAGGAGGTCAGAAAATCGGTCTATGGGCGTATGATTGCTGAGCGAAACCAGATTGCTGAAAAGTTCCGATCTGAGGGTAAGGGTGAGGCTCAAAAAATTCTGGGTGAAAAAGAAAGGGATTTACAGGAAATAGAATCCGAGGCTTTTAAAACAGCCCAGGAAATTAAGGGCGATGCCGATGCTGAAGCAACGATCATTTACGCGGAAGCATACGGCAAGGATCCTGAGTTCTACTCTTTTGTTCAAACGCTTGAAATATACCGCGAAACCCTGGGGCAAAATAGTTCACTGATCCTTTCAACTGATTCTGAATTCTTAAAATACCTGAAAGGATTTTAAGCACAAGCGCATAAAAAAGCACCGCCTTGCAAAGCGCGGTGCTTTGTGGTTGATAAAGAAGATCAAGAAACGACGCTGGATGCGTTACTTGCCTTTTCGTCTTTGGTGACGCGTCTTGGCCAGCAGCTTGCGATGTTTGTGCTTTCTCATTTTCTTTCTGCGTTTTTTGACGACACTACCCAATGGTCTACCTCCCTCTTAAGGTTTGATTCGGTGTTGCAATCATAAATGAGTTACATAACATACCCAATTGTCGGCTGTCTACATTTTTTTGGAATTGGAAAATAAAAACGGCTTATGCTATAGTGGTGTACCAGGCGATATGGATAGCAGCATTATTATAACCAGCATTGGTATCGGGGCGGCGTTATTTATCGGCCTGATTATTTTTTGGTTTTTTCATACGTTTATCAAAAAAAGATTGAGTGCCGATCAATCGACGCAGATCGTTAACAGCGCTGAAATAAAGCGCGCCAGGGAAAAGCGCCAGCACCCGAGGCTGGAAATATCCTGGTCGGCTGCATTGGAAATCGGCCAAAGCTCCATTAAAGTCCGTTTGAAAGATATCAGCCTCGGGGGGGCATTTATTATCTGCCAGGAGCCGATATCTTTAAATCAAAAACTTCGGCTTTACATAGACGTTCCGCATCAGGAGACCTTTGCGCTCAATGCAGAAGTTGTATGGTCGAATATGAATGTGCCGCAAGATAAAGTCATCCATCGGGGAATGGGCATCAAGTTTGTCCAAAACACCGCTGCCGCACGCAATCGTTTAGAAGAAGCCATCGCCTACCAACAAATACAAGGTGATACGGACGCCGGCTAACAACGATGATCACCCCGCTGATAGCACTCATACCGGCGCACCTAAGATAAAATGCGTGACATATGTGTCTGGCCGCGACGATCCAGCGAATGCTAACCCATGCGACCAAAATATAACCGACATGCATCATCTGAAAACATTTTCCTCAGCGGAGATTGCCGTCGTTAACAATGTTGTGTCGATGTCAGAGGAGCTTGTCAGCAATCACTTCAAGATGTCTGCAAGTGAATGGCTGCGCCCCAAATATGATGTCAAAACATTGGTGGATCTTGCGCCCGAAGAAATAGTTGACGGCCCATTTGCTCAAATTGTCCGCTATGAAGGCCAGCGCAAGGATACGGCTTTGGGGTCCGGTGTATTTGATTATTTTAAGATATGCCTGCAAGATCACGCGATTAAATCCGTACTGGACAAGACACCGTCCATTACGCTTTATCCCTTTTGTTTGTACATTATTACCCATGAATTAATCCACATTGTGCGGTTTAGTAAATTTTTGCAAAATTTTGATGCATCGCCGACCGAAAAGCTGGATGAAGAAAAACGTGTGCATGCAAATACCCATCAAATCTTAAATCAGGTGCAGGTGACGGGTTTGATGCCAGTTCTTGAATTTTACCGCAAATGGCGCCAACCGATAGAAGGTATGCACAAGCGCTAATCAAACTTTGCTGTGAACGCACGCTTTGTTTAAATCCGGTTGTTCCGCCGGAGCCGCCAAAAGCCCTATTGACATGCAGCAGGTTCGTTCAATATAATAAAACGTTAGATCAATAACACGATTGTGGAGGTTGCAGGAAGATGCCAATTTACGAATATGAATGTGCGAAGTGTTCAAAAGTAGAGGAAATTTTTCAGAAATTTTCAGACAAGCCGCTGACAAAATGTCAGCATTGCGGTGGCAAACTGCACAAGCTGATTTCCCAGAGCAGTTTTCATCTCAAGGGCACCGGCTGGTACGTCACCGATTATGCGAAAAAATCAAAAACCAACAGCTCAGCTGCCAAAAAATCGAATAAAGAAAAAAGATCGCAGACCGCGCAATCATCCTCATCAAGCAAGGAATCCAAGGCATCCCGTGAAAACTCGGCCACCTGAACCACATTAATTTAGCTTACCATCAGCATGTGAACATCCATCAAAAAAATATAAAAAAATTAAGGCCCGCCCTCTTTACAAACACGAAAGGGTGATTATTATGTCAAGAAATCCAGCGTAACTGACTGTGAATCCAACAGAATAACACCCTTTCTTGAAAATTAAAAACCGCATCTTAGCTTAGAAAAAGACCAGCTGGAAGGGAGGTGACGTTTCTACCCGGAACAGATAAGGGGAATTACGTTATAAGGTTTAAAAGTTTTAGCACCTGGAATTATAGATAAATGCTATTTGACAAGGAGATTCAAGATTATGAAACTGAGACCATTGCAAGACCGAATTTTAGTTCAACGTGTGCGAGAAGAGGAAACGACCAAGGGAGGAATCATCATCCCCGATACCGCCAAGGAAAAACCGGCTGAAGGCAAAGTGGTGGCTGTGGGAAACGGCAAGCTTGATGAAAAAGGTAAACGCATTGCCCTTGAAGTCAAGAAGGGTGATCGAATTCTATTTGGTAAATATTCCGGCACAGAAGTTAAAATTGAAGGCGAGGAATATCTAATCATGCGCGAAGATGACGTGCTTGGCGTTATCGGCTAACGAATAATTTTGAGTATTACGATGGAGGTTAAATAAAGATGACTGCAAAACTGATTAAGTATGACATGAAAGCCCGCGAACTCATGCTCAACGGCGTAAGAACCCTGTCAGACGCCGTGGTTGTCACGTTGGGCCCCAAAGGCCGCAACGTGGTTCTGGATAAATCCTGGGGATCCCCGACAGTCACCAAAGACGGTGTGACCGTGGCCAAAGAAATTGAACTTGAAGACAAGTTTGAAAACATGGGCGCTCAGATGGTTAAGGAAGTGGCCAGTAAAACCAGTGATATGGCCGGTGATGGGACAACAACGGCCACCGTTCTGGCACGTTCAATTTATGAGGAAGGCCAAAAGCTCGTTGCGGCCGGCAACAACCCGATGTCGATCAAAAGAGGCGTTGATGCAGCAGTGGAAACGGCGGTCAAGGAGCTTCAAAAACTGAGCAAAACCACCAAGGACCAACGCGAAATTGCCCAGGTCGGAACCATCTCGGCCAATAATGATGAAACCATCGGCAACATTATCGCCGAAGCCATGAACAAAGTCGGCAAAGAGGGTGTTATTACGGTGGAAGAGGCCAAGAGCATGGAAACGACGTTGGAAGTCGTTGAAGGCATGCAATTTGACCGGGGCTATTTATCACCCTATTTTGTGACCGATCCGGAAAAAATGGTTACCTCATTAGAAGATCCCTACATTTTGATCAATGAGAAAAAGATCAGCAACATGAAAGATCTGTTGCCCATCCTGGAGCAGGTTGCCAAAATGGGCAAACCGCTCATGATAATTGCTGAAGATGTCGATGGTGAAGCCCTGGCAACGCTGGTGGTCAACAAATTGCGCGGAACCCTTCAAGTAGCCGCTGTGAAAGCCCCCGGATTTGGTGATCGGCGCAAAGCCATGCTCGAAGATATCGCAATTTTGACCGGCGGCCAGGTGGTATCGGAAGATTTGGGTATTAAACTGGAAAATTTGGCGGTTTCAGATCTGGGTAATGCCAAAAGAATCACTATTGATAAAGACAATACCACGATTGTTGACGGCGCCGGTTCCCGTTCGGCACTCGAGGGTCGCGTCAAACAAATTAGGGCCCAAATTGATGAGACCACTTCGGATTACGATCGTGAAAAATTGCAAGAGCGCCTGGCCAAGCTCATCGGTGGTGTTGCGGTCATTAATGTTGGCGCTGCCACCGAAACGGAAATGAAAGAGAAAAAAGCCCGGGTTGAAGACGCATTGAACGCCACTCGCGCCGCGGTTGAGGAAGGTATCGTTCCCGGCGGTGGTGTTGCATTGGCTCGCTGTCTGGAAGCATTGTCAAAGATGAAAATTAAAGCGGATCAAAAACTGGGTGTAAAAGTGATCATGCGCGCCGTTGAAGAACCGCTGCGCCAAATCGCCAACAATGCCGGCCTGGAAGGCTCAGTGGTCATCGACAAGGTCAAAGGCGGTAAAGGATCTTTTGGCTACAATGCCGACACGGACACCTATGAAGATCTGATGAAGGCCGGTGTGATTGATCCCACCAAAGTGGTGCGTCTGGCCCTGCAAAATGCCGCTAGTGTGGCATCTTTGATGCTGACCACCCAGGCAATGGTGGCTGAAAAACCGGAAGAAAAACCCGAGCCCATGCCCGGCGGCGGCGGTGGAATGGGCGGTATGGGTGGAATGGGCGGCATGGGCGGAATGATGTAACCGACGATTTGCCGATTTAAGTCCCATCAACAAAAAAATGAAAGCTCTCACGGCAGGCATCTGTGCTGTGAGAGCTTTTTTGTTGCGCGGACGCCATCGCCAGGGTCAAAAAAATTTGACGAATTGGCCATAATCAGGTAATCTTATTATAAATAAGTTACCTTTTACTGAGACCCTAAAACTAAAAACCCCGTGGAGTGTCTGATGAATTTTAAAATACCCTCAAGAATCAAAATGTGGCTCTCGATCTTCCTTTTTGTGTTCCTTCTCATGCCATTTGCGCTTGTAGCAGCCGATGGGCAAAATGTGGTCAATCATGAAACCGGTTTTTATTACACCGTCCAAAAAGGGGATACCTTATGGGATCTAAGCCGTAAATTTTCCGATTCTGCTTGGCTGTGGCCGGAAATGTGGCGTGAAAACGATCAGATCGCCAACCCGCACCGCATCTTTCCCGGCGAGCGCATCCGGTTGTATCGACGCACCGGGTCTCAGGCCACCGGCAAACCGGGAACCGGCAAAAAACCGCCGGTGCCACCCCCCACCCTGGAGGATCTCATCCACTATAACTACACCGCCGTGGATCGCGTGGGTTTTGTGCGTCGGGAACCCATCACTTCCCACGGTGCCATATTTAAGGTGCTGGAATCTAAAGAGATGATTAACTCTGAGGATGTTGTCTATATCCGGCCGGAGGGTAATGGCCGCCTGGTGCCCGGCCAGCGTTTCACTGTTTTTCGCACATTGCCGCCGCTCAGGGACATACACACTGGCGCATACATTGGCATCCAGCACGTATTGACCGGAGTGGTGGAAATTAATCAGGTTCAACCCGCCTATGCCATTGCGTCGGTCATTGAGTCCTATCGTCCGATCCACCTTGAAGATCAGCTGATGCCCTACTTTCGGCGCTTGCCGGACGTGGTGATCAAATCAAGCCCCAAAGATCTGGAGGGCAAAGTTGTGCGGGCCGAGGATCACAATCGGCTCATCGGCGACCACATGATCGTCTTTATCGATAAAGGCAAAAAAGATGGGGTTCAACGCGGACAATTCTATAATGTCTACTACCGGGTAGCAGAACGAATTCACCCAAAAAGCAGAGCGCGCACACTGCTGCTGCCGGTGGAATTTGCCGAGTTGCTGGTCCTTCATACCGAAGATACAACCGCCACGGTGATCGTTACCAGTGCGGACAGAGAGTTTGAGCCGGGCTCAAAAATACGTTCTCCGTCCGAATAGCTGAAAATAGACATCCCAACCCACCTCAGGTGGCCAAGAATGCATATTCTAAGCCATTACCGGCTGGAGTCTTCGCCTATCACACCGGTGCCGTTTGACGGCAACCGGTGCACAGTCTTCAGCAACATCATTGTCCGCCTTTCGTTGCTCACGCAAAAAAAACGTCTTTCAGCTTGCGCTGAAAGACGTTTGCAATCTTCAGGTGCCTAACGCTTATTTAAACACGGTTGGATATTAGCGGAGTTCCATCCAGTAAGCGATACCGGTTTTGGCTGTTTTTTCAGCAATTTCCACGATACCACCACTGGATGAACTTAAATATTTCTTTTCGGTTGTTTCATTCAGTTGAACAATGGCCGGCGGCTGTAAAAGTCCCGTCAGTTTTTTGCCGGATGGCGGGATTTTGACCTTTTTGCCATCGATGTCGACTTCGACCAAATCGTCTTCACCCACAATACCATCTTCATGCAGATCAAACTGAATGGCGCCAATGGTTCCACCCGTAAAGGCGTCGAGCTCCATAAACATCGAATCGCCCCCCGATTTGCAGTCACCTTGTGAAGGGATAAAACCAATGGCAATTAGAATGCCGTCCCGCAGGATAACATCACTGACGATCCGTTCGCCTGTATTCACGTCTAAGTCTAGATACCAGCCCACATCATTGACCTGGCTGTCTGAGGGATTTGGGAACTGGCCATCGCCGTTTGGATCGGCTTTGGTGCGCCAAAGCGGTTTTTCTGCTGACAGAATTCGAACCGTAATTTTCGCGCCCTCTGAATCGACCTCGACATCGGCTGCGGTTTGCTTCAACAGCTTAACCTTTTCCGAAAGGAAGGGATTGGACAGTTTTCTCACACCCGGGTCTGTACTGCGGCTTTCAAATTCTCCCACAAACTCGGTGTTGTCGTCCGGACTCCAGCTATCCGGCGCCTGAAAGAACGTGTCCCCGTAATCCCATATACCGTAAAGCGTCTGAACTTGTGTTCGCGCCATATCACTGCTGGCCAGCATTTTCCCGGTGCCAAAGCAAACCATCAATCCGTGTTTTTCCGGGTGAAACATGACATCCGGCCGGGTGGTGATGGGCTGGGGCTTGCCGTCCGGATCGGTAGCGCCAAAAAGCGCTGCCGGTTGACCGCCGTTTCGAAAGGCCACATCCCATTTTTGGGCATCATCGCTGAGCAGGTCAAACTTCCACAGGTTGCCCTTTAGATCGCCGGCATAAATAAAATCCACCACGTCATCAAAATCAATGTCCACGGCGATGGGGCTGGACAGTCCATTGTCCGGGCCCGTTTCGGTTATAATCTTGGTGATTACGGAACCGTTAACAGCATTCAGGACGAATAAAACCGAGTCTCCATTTTCACTGTTGTAGCCGTTGCCAAAGATGACGATCCAGGGATGGGCCTTGCTGTATGATTTCACGATAACCGGTTTGCTGAAGGAATACCCCATATCGTTTTGATGGTCCTCAGACGAATTTTTATTTGGAAATTCCCAAAGGACATCACTCTTTGTCATGGCTAGCGGTTGGGTCACATCCAGGGCAAAATATCCCTTGCCGCCGGCGCCCAAGCCGCTCACCAGAAGGGTTTGCTCTCCGCCGCTGGTCAGCAGCTTTTCACCTTTTTGCACGGTCGGCGTCGCGTCTACATAAAATTTGTGGTCATAGTCAGAATCGGCGAGGTCCTTGAGATCATCAAATACCAGATAGGGCACATAGGCAAACAGCTCGGTGCCGTCCTTGGCCTTATGGGCGTGCAGCATACCGTCATTGGCACCAAAATAAACCACATCATCAATAAACACCGGCGATGAATGCACAATGTCGCCCAGCATATTGACACGGTTGCCGCCGCTGTCGGGATCCTTACCGCTTAAGAAATCAACAGTGTTTTCAGCGTCTGCACCCAGCTTAGCCTTCTGATCATCGGTCAAGTCATCAAAATCAAATTGCTGACCAAATGTTTCACCGTCAAACGTAAATATCTTGCGTGTTTGCCAGGGGGTGCTTTGGAGTTTTGCCGCCGCCGACCATTCGATCGGATCTTCGATAACCTCACCGGTGGTTTGATTGACCCGGTAGGCTTTGACATCTCCAAACCACAGGTAATCGATATAGCTGTAGCTGCTCTGGAATATAAAAAGGTCCGGTCCGATTTTGCCAAACAGCCGATCCCCGTTGACCGACACCGAGGCAATTGAAGTGGGCTGGCGGCTTTTGATGTCTTTAATGATCTGCTGCAGCCCTTCAACCAATTTCTCGGGATCGCCGGCATTAACGAACACACCGCGACCATTGACGGTGGCATGCCACAAGTCATCAATTGACTGCGCCTGCCGGGGGGCAGTTACCTCCGGCCAGACCACATAATCACCATATTCGCGGGGCGGGTCCTTTTTGGTGACATATTTCATGTAATTCGGGTTGGTGCGATCATCTTCATAATCTTTGTGATTGAGGGTACCCGACACCCCGAAAGCCACCGCAAATGTGACCATGTGCTGATGGGCAGCCTGATCCCATTTATTGGTCGGTACCAGATTTTCCAGTCCCGGACGAAGATCTTCGGCGTAAAAATACATGGCAATATCCGCTAAAGAATCCTTATATTTATCCTCATAGGGCTCACTGCCGCCACCCCAATTCCCATAGGGATCTGCTTTACTGCCATCTGTATTGCCTTTAAAGATATGGCTTTCGTCGCTGTAATAGCCATCGGTAACAACGAGGGTAAAGGCTTGCTGACAGGCACCTCCCACTGACGGATAGGGGAGATCCCCTTTAACGCCTTCCAAAGTACCATCATTGGCCTGGTAATATTCACCCACTTTTTCAAGCCCCTGTTTGAGCGGGGTACCCCCTCTGGATGTGTAGGCATACAGATTTTCCAACAGGGTGTCGGTATCATCATTAAATTCACCGCCGATTACCGCTCTGACCGGCTTTAAGGGAACAACGACTTTATTGTTAATCCCCAGTATGCCCATACGCACATCGGTCAAGTCCGGGTTTGTCATGACCCGGGCGATAGCGGCCTTGGCCACAAATTCGCGCCGACGGTGATAGGTAAACCAATTGGCAAAATTCTGGCGATCTGAATTATAATCACGGTAGATATCTTCCGGGGGATCCGACACAAGCGTCAGGGTTTGTATCTTGTCAAGGGGCTCTATGCCGCCATCGGTGGTGAAAGTATAATATAGATTCTCTTCGTTGTCTGCATCCATGATTATCAGATAAACGCGGCCATCTATTGATTTGACAAAATAGTGGGCCCAGGGGATGGTGACTCCGTCAACATTAAAAGCCTTTTTATCCAGGTCGAGGGTTTTGGTTTGCAGGGGATGAACCAGTGGCTTTTCAGTATCCGCCGGCACGAAGGATTTTCCGCTGTAGTCGGGCCAGGGATTATAGATGGTATAGGGATTGTAGTAAACCACATTGTATTCATGCCACTGCGAGCGCCAGTATTTGCGGCCTTCTTCACCCAGATATCGCCATTCATCGTTATAGTTGACACCATCCTTCATATCATCAAAAACATAGCAATATCCCTGTGTGGAGGTACTGTTCGGGTTGGGAAACTGCCCATCATACATATCCTTAACCAGGATCTCATAGGTCATGCTGCCCGAGTCATCCTGTACGATCATGAGGTTGGTAGGAGGTGGATTGACTTTGGTAAACAAGGGCTCGTCGGCCAGATCAATGTCACCGTAGGTCGGCAAAGCACCCCATAGCAGGAGGGCTATTATAAAACCGCAAAAGCCAATCATCCGAGGACGCCATAAGCTTCGACATCTTATGTTTTTCGAATCCATATTCAGACCGTCTTTAGTGAACATGGGTCTCTCCTGGATCGCTGCTGTTAAAACGCTTTACGATACCCGATTTTAATCGTTGTCACGCCCTGTTTTTCGGTGTGGCCATAGATGGCAAAGCCATGTATCTTTGGCTGGCCCATTCCCAGGGAGAAACCGGGCGGCGTTCCTTCGTAACCGGCCACAAATCGGGTCTGGCCGGTGGCGTCAAATGCCGTGTTTTGGGCTTCAACATCCCAATGATCCATAAAATTATCATCATCGATGACCTTAAGCCCAGGTACGACAAAGCCCAATTCACGGGGGCTGGTGTCGTTTTGAATTCGATCAACAGCTTCCATGGCGGCACCTTCTGCCAGATACAGGTTACGCTGGTAGATCGCATCGTTGCGCGCCACCTGGACTTCTGTGTTAGCCGTATTGGTGGCCGCAATGCTGATAATCGTCAGCAAGGCCAACAACATGAGTGTCGATACAATCAGGAAGTAGCCCCGCTCATTTTTTAATAGCCTCGACTTTTTAGACATACATAACCATCCTTAGAACTGCTAAATAGGATTAAAGGCCGATATTGCGACATCTAACCCGCGTTTTATAGGTTCGACTGACCATTCCGCTATGACCGGCGGGTTGCTGTACGGTCATTGAAATTTCCACTGTTCGGATGGCATCGACCGCGGTGGTCACAGTGCCGTTGCCATCATAATAGGTGAACCTCAAATCTGAGACATTATCTTCGGTTAAATCCTCCCACTTGCCGCTGGCACTGCGGTATTTTTCGAGCGCACCGGCGTTGATGCGATAGGCCACCAGCTCGTTTTCAATATTGTCATCCGCTTCGGCGCATTGCGCCGGGTCATCGTCGATACAATGATCGATACGGCCGTCCATGTCCGCATCCATTGTAAAGGCAAAATTGTTGGCATCTGTGGATGCAATTTTGCCATCGTGCGTATCGTGAAAACCGCTGGTCTTATCGAAATTATCGACAATGCCGGTGGTAGCGCTGCCGATGGGATTAAAACCGGCCATTCGGATTTCCTGTATCATCAGCTCAACACCGGCGCGGGCAACCTGTTGGACGTCGGCGGCGACATTTTGGGTCGTATAGGAGCGCCCCATGGTCGTAAACAGGCTGACCACGGCAAACAATATCACTGACGCCATGGCAAGCCCCACCAACATATCCACCAGGGTAAAACCCTTCTGACCACCGGTATTGTTAATCTTGAATGTCTTGGCGATCCGTAGCATCATGTCCCATTTCCCTTGGTGATCGTGCTCAAAACAACACTGCGATCCCGGCCACGCCGGGTCCAGTTGACAGTTACGGTAATTTCTCTGGAGGTGTCGAAACCCAGCAGGTCCTGAACCGTCCAGGTGCGCGTATAAATGCCACCCGGATTGCCGTTGCCGTCCAAGGGGCCATCGCTGAAAGTGGTCTGCGCAGCAGGCAGAGTGGTAATGTCGGGGGTGTTTTTCAGCTGCTCTAACCGTTCTCTGGCCAACATATTCGCCTGGGTTAACAAATTTCCGCTCGTGTTGTTGCGGGTGACCGACAGCACAAGGGTGGCGATGGCCAAAAAGCCAACGGCAAAGATGGCAATGGCAATCAGGGCCTCAACCAACATATAGCCTTTTGCATGTTTAAGGCCGATGGTTTTTACATCCCATGGCTTCATTTTGGCTCCAGTATCATTTAATTCGAATTCGTCCCAAAGGGCTGACGACAATCGTTTTCTGCTCACCTTTTTTGTTGACCAGCACAGCGCTGCCCGCCTGAGGCAGTCCCCGATCGTTAAACTCGGTCTGGTCGCCCATCGCTGCAAAATTGGTGTTGTCCAGGTCGACCCTCACCCCTCCGGGCAGTTTGCGGTTGCGCAGCATTTTCAGATTGCCGTCTCTATCGTTGTAGGTCACCTGATAATGCGTCGCCAAGAAAGTGACCGTTACCGGCGTGCGCTCCCGCACGGCTTTGGCTTTGGACAGTTCCAAATCACCTTTCAGGTTACCGGCGGCGCCCCTTAAACTGGCGTTGCTGCGCCAGCTGATAAAATTGGGCGCCACGATCACCGACACCACCGCAACGATGGCCAGTACCACCAGAAGTTCTAAAAGTGAGAAACCGTCCGTTTTATGTTTGGTTTTTATACGCTGCATAATATTAAAAACCGGACCACCTATACACCCAAGGCAACCCGGCCGTCCGCCGGCGGCGGACCCGCGGCTTTCCGTCTCCCGATTACGCGGGATTTGGCTTTATCACGGGTTTATAGAAAAAGCCTTCAAAGGAACATAACGGCTCCCCGAAGGCTTCAATTTATGGATTTTGCAACATCGCTTTCATCATCAGTTGAGCGATACAATTTCCATTATCAACCATACATCACGCTTCTGGGAAAACCATTAACGCAAATCCACTAAAGTGTCAATGAAAAGTCAGACAAAACCCCATATAACTAATAAGAATTAATAGATAAATTTAACTCGATCTTCAACAGATGATTGGCGTTAGAATCGCTGAAGTGCATTTTGCACCGCAGGATCCGATCAATCACAATAATCGTCAACCATCATCCCAGGTAAACGCCGATAAAACGGCCATGTTATAAGCTCGCAAGAAATGTACCAAAGCGATTTCATTTAAAATATATTTAAATTTCATATGGTTATAAAATTATATAAAATATTGCCACTGTAAAACCGGTGAAAATGGGTAATTTTGGTGTCAAAAATACTTCATATTTGGGTAATTCACGTATGATTTCTGTTTTTCTGCGCAAATGCGTTTTGGTGTATTCGATACTAATTTGCTAAACAGTGTGTGATGCTGTATGTCAGGTCGCCTCGTCCGGGCCTGGCGGGTTTCTGTAGCCGCTAAGCACCTTTGGCGATAAGGGGGCACAGGTGGCGGGCACGAGTTTGCAATCTAAGGTATTGGATTGTTAAGGCATTGCTGTTGATATTTCCTTAAAGCAGCGTAACCTAATCATTACCTGAAGGGTATTGCAAGTCTAGATTTCGGATATATATTATATGAAACAAAATGTAGGGGCTTTCCAAGTATTAACGGTTCGCCCGTACGCAACTCATTAAATGTCAAACCATATGGTTTTTGTAAAAAGGAGGACATCATGAAAACATCACCTCTTCATTATATGATAATGTCACTTTTAATTATTTTCGCTTTTATGGCCACAATGAGCTTTACCAACCTGGCCCAGGCCGGTGAATACACCATGGGCACCAATCTGAGCAGTATGTCTGAGCTGACAGGGAAATTTTCAAAGATGTTAAGCAGCGGTAAGGTAGATGCCAAAACCCAAGAAAAAATGGGTGAAATTTTGTCCCAGATGAGTCAAGTGCTAAGCGAAATGGCCGGGCCCACCGGTACAGCGATGACCAGCGATCATAACCAGAAAATAGAGTCCATGAAAAAGAATTTTGATCCGTTTGATACGTCCGACAAGATGTAATCTGTGATCCCTGAACGCCCTCCTGCAGGAACCGCCAAATGAATGCGGGTCCTCGGGAGGGCGTTCGCATTGGATGGCCTGCAATTGCGCTTTGCAGCAGGAATGTTAGTTGTTTTTGATTTCCAGCCGCCGTTTGATGCGTTTATAGCGCCGGCTTTCTTTGCTGATTTTACGCACCACCGGTATCTGGCGTTCCGGCGCACGGATACGCTGCACCAACGACGCCACCACCCCGCCATCGATATGCTTGAAGCCTTTAACCAAGACCCATTGCCCTTCCCGCAATGAGCCGAAATCAATGGGTTTACCATCAGCACCCGTCAGTTCGGTCGTTAACTGCTGGTCCCCAAGATGCCAATCAACGATGTATATGGTTTGCTCGGCTGCCACCAATTGCGCCTTGCTGCCATCTAAATCCATAATGCGCGCACGGGCCTGAAAGGGGTCGCAATCGTCAAAACTAAAATTGTTGAATCGATTGGAATCTGCGGTGGCATAAATGGGCCATATAAGGATACCGATGCAGATCATCAGTAACCACCGGATGGCGTTTAAGCGTTTGCTCTTTTGTAGATTCATTGGGTTCACCCTTTCTAAAAAATTTGATGCCAGTAATAGCGGTACATATCCGGTGTTACGATGGTGGGCATGCTGACAATACCGCCTTCAACACCGATAAATATGCGGGCGCCGCCTTCCAGAATGGCAATCACCGGTGCCGATGGAATTGCGGTGCCAATGGCAATCACGCGATCTTTTTTACCCAAATCAACGGTATTACCGTCGCCATCGTATTCAACCACAGCGCTAAAGTCACTGACCGAAGCGCCTGTTTTGTAATCCACCGCATACAGGCGTGCAACACCTCTGACGGTGGAAGCCGCACAAGGGTCACCCCCGCCACCGCCGCCGGAATCCGGGGTGTAGGTTGTAAAATAGACCACCCCACCATATACTCTGGGAGACGCCACCACTTTTTCACCCAGATTTTCCAGACGGATAAACCAGCCGTTTCCGTTCTCAAGACTTGTTTTGACCGCCTGCTGCTCAGCTTCGGTGCCCAGTTGGATCAGGTCATCGGTCACGTCTATCAGATCATTTTCATCCATGGTGACACCACCCGACCAATCGTTTTGGACGGCGTAAAAACGATTCGCCACACCGGTATCATCCGGATCCGATCGGTCGCCAGTGCCAAAAAAGATATACTCGCCATAGTCCTCGCCCACCACATCAGGGGCATACAGAATCTTGCGCTGAATACCATCCGCCGCAGAGGCGGAAAACAGTTTCTGAGAACTCCAGACACCGTTTGCAACCGATCTTGTTTTGCTGCCGCCGCAAAATGACATCACTTCATCGTCTTTAAAAGCAAAGATATTGCCCCCTAAATCGCCGGTGTAAATGCGGCTGACAATACCGTCACCGTCATGGTCAATGCCAGAGACGTCCACGATGGAATGCGTCATCCCCAGACTGGTATGATCAATGGCGTTAAAATTCAATCCGCTGACCAACTGACCATCGGCTACGCGCACCGCAAAAAGCGCCCGACCGACCGCATCGGTTGCACCGGGGGTGTCCAGATCTTGGTTGTTGTCATAGCCGCCGGGGATTAAAAACACATCCTGCACATCGTTGGTGACCGTTACACTGCAGGTCGGGGGTATGCCGGTCTCGCTGGTGGTCACATCGGTCGCCACAGTGACCGTTTGCGGCCGGTTCCACGATTGGCCGAGCAGCTCGTAACTATCGGTGTCCGGGTTATTGGTAGGGTTGGGATCCAGTGCAGTGGCCCCGATGGAATACAACCAGGCCGGAGCGTCATGGGCGGTGATATCCAGGGCCACGTAATTGTGACCGCCACGGCGTTCGCCGACGATCATGATCTTCTGGCTGGAACCATAGTACACAGAGGGGGAACCATCGATGAAGTAGTCATGGTCATCATTATTGAGTAATTTCAGACGACCCAGCTGGCTGGGGGCAACAAATCCCCAAAGTTCACTGCCGTCATCATCATCAAAAGCATGTAGAACGCCATCGTTGGAGCCTGAAAAAATAATGGTTTTGGCATCATCGGTGGCCGGATTGCCGTCCGGATCCGGATAATGCACCACAGCCGGTTCAGAATGTATGATGTCACCGAGTCTGCCCTGATGAACCATATTGAACAAATCTGTTCTTTCGGTGCTGGTCGCTACCCCCAGGTCGCCGAGGGTGATATTCACATTGGCGTCCTCAAAGGCGTTGGCCGAGTGGGTCAAATCCGAAGCCAGACCCGTATAGGTATACAGATGGCGGGCCGCAGGGCTGTCAATCAGCAGATCGAGAACTTCAGCAGCACCGCCCTTTTCCACATCCGGACCGTCAGCGCCCAGTATGGTCCAATAAGAAAGGGTGTTGTTTTTGATCAAACCGTCGGATGTGCAGGCTTCCATGCCGGTGGCATCATACAAAATACCACTGCTGTCCAAACCGTAGCGCTTGATGTTGCCAATCCAGCGTCCGCTCTGCTGGGGCTTGAAGAATCCCAGGTAGATCTTGTCGCCGGCATAGGTCCGGTTCATGCGGCTGATGGGAACCACCGGGGCCACAAAGACTGCATTTTCTTCGGAGATGGCCGACAAAATCTGATCAAAGGCCATGGCCAGCTCCGAGATGTTATCGGCCGTAAAATACTCCCCGCCGCCATTGGCGGCCGTGTTTTGCAGCAAGGCATGTGAGGTTTTGAACCCGATGGTGTAAGTGACGATCTTTTGCTTGTCAAAAGTCGTCCCATCACCCAGGGTGGTATGACAGTCATTTTCATAAAGGTATTTGGCCACATCATCCATATAGTCAGAGCCGTCATCCTCGTAATCAGCCTCCGAGCCGCTGTGGTCGTTGTCGTAATCACCAATGACATCGCCGTTGATATACGGCGTGCCCGTCAGCCGGGAATCGATATCCTGGGTCGACTGACCGTCGGTCATGACGATAATGTAATTTTTCTGACATCTTTCCTGCATGGGGGACGTATAGGTGACACCGGTGTTGTACCAGCTGCTCATGCCCGCGAAATAAAGCCCGGCTTCGGCCAGGGTTTCTGCCAAGGGTGTCCAGCCATCGGCGTTAATATTGCCAATTTCGGTGATCAACGTGCTTTTGTCAGTGCCGCAAGGCGCCACCAGTTGGCCGCCCTGGTCCCAGTTGAATTTCATCAGACCGAAGCGCACCCCGGTGGTGTTGTTAACCAGATCGGTGATCACCTGCTGGGCGACTTCGATCCGGCTTTTGGTCTCCCCTATTCCGGATTCATCATAATTCATAAAATTGCCCATGCGCAAGCGTCGACGAGAACCACCGCAGGCATAACTGGATGAATAGATACGGCCGTAAGCATAGCCCTGTGCTAGCAGATCATCCTTTATCCAGGTACAATTCAGATCTGCCACATCGTCTGCAAAAACACGCCATTGAAAGGACCAGCTGCCCCAGCTCCAATAGCGTTCGTACACCGCATCCGTGCTGTAGGACCCCGCGTAAACGGTTGCCGGGTCATAAGGTGTGCCTGGCACATCTTCGGTGGACATACTGCCCGAAGAGTCAAAAACAATCAGGATGTTGGGCTCTAAATCCGGATTGGTGACCGTTCCATAGATCTCCGTATCGTCGGCCCAACCAGATATGGTCGAAATCACCATCAATATCATTGCAACCCAAACGGCTTTCTTCATGCCTGCTATCTCCCTGTCTTGAATTCCTTGCTGCCTGCGTTTCGATGATGTCGTCATCACCTTAAAATTTATTGAATACCTTCCAAGCACCCACTTGAACCTGGGTGTTGCCGTTGGCTGATGTCGCCGTTAAGCTGTAACGACGGATTTCAAAATACTTCAGACTGTATCCCGATCCGGGAGGCGGTGAACCGATATGCGGCTGCTGGGGGATGGTGTTGGCCGCATCGCTGAACGACGATATGGGCGTTGCACTGGGTTCGATGCAGCGCACCTCAACGGTGGCAATGGCATTTCCGCCTTGATCATTGGATGTGACGGCATTGCCGGCAATTGTCGGGTCAGCGGACAAAAAATCATTGGTCATCCAGGTGGTCGAGCCCGTGTTGTAATTTTCAATGGCATCGACCACCCCGGCCTCGGCATCGTAAAATTCTCGGATCATCTGGCCTTCGTTGCGGACGATAGTCACTTCCGTATTGGAGGTCCACACCGCCAGCACACCGGCCAGCAGCAAAATGGCTGAAATCAGAATGGCGGTCCCCAGCACAAAGCCGTCTTCATTGTGTATGGTGTTTTTCAGTGATCGCAGCAGTATCATTATTTTCTCTTTTCTTGGCTACAGATTACGGCATCTGACCCGCGTGCTATACGTCCGGCTGACCTGCCCCTTCGGACCGGAAGGCCGTTGGACGGTCAGTGAAATGACGACGGTTCGAATCTGATCGGTGGCTACTGGCAGCGGCAGGATATTGTCTTCTGAGTCCAAATAGGTAAAGGTCAGCGCAGTGACATTATCCATCAGGGTGGCGGTTACCGTACCGCCTCCCGGATCGCTGGTTTGCTGAAGTAAATTGCCGCTTAACGTATAACTGATATCTTCAAATGGATCATCCAGATCGCCGTCATAGTTCAGATCGGCTGTAAACTGAACGCTGCTCGTGTCGGTATTGGCCGCATTAAAACCGGCGTTGGCATCACCCAGAGGGTCTAATCCGGCCAGACGGATATCACGCGCCATCAAATCTATGCCAATGCGTGCTTTTTGCTGAACACCGGCTTTGACATTTTCATTGGTATAGGAACGGTTGACGTTCGCAAATGAGCGAAAGACCGTTCCAAACAGAATTGAAAGGATCGCAATGCACAGCAGTACTTCAATCAAGGTAAAACCGGCAATCCGGTCAGCGCTGGATTTTGTGCGAATAAGATCGGTGCTCATACGCCGCTCCCCATGGTATTGGTGCGCATCGTAACTTGCCGGGTGCTGCCAAATCTGGTCCAGGCCACCGTCACGCTGATGCGACGCGTCGAAGCCCCCAAGGGATCAATCCGCCAGGAGCGGTTATAAATGCCGCCCGGATTGCCGTCGGCATCAACCGGGGAAGGATCAACATAGTCCCCGACCGCCAGCGCCGTTGATTCGATATCCTGGCCTTTAAGCATTTCCAGTGTCGCTTTGGCCAGCATATTGGCCTGGGTGGAAGTGTTTCCGGTGGTGTTGTTGCGCACGGCCGAGTACTGCATAGAAGCGGCCGCCAGCATGCCCAGCGCCATGACACACATGGCGATGAGCAGTTCAATCAACGAAAATCCCCTATCGTTTTGGGCAACTTTATGAATCCTTCTGATTCTCATTGTGGTTTTCCTTTATTGTATACTGATGAATCCCAGACGGTTGATGGACACCTGCCGGTCTTTAGCGGCATTGGCCACCGGTATAATTTCAGGCAAGACCAGATCGGGCGGTATCCCCCGGGCATTGAATCTCATTTTATCATTGACCGTCGGGAAACTAAGGCTACCAGTGTCGATTTGCACACCGGCAGGCATTTTGCGGTTTAAAATTTGTCTTTCGTCGGTATCCTGATTCCAGTTGGGCGGTCCGCCGACACCATCACCCGTATCAACGAACATCGTGTAGCTGTCGGCATCAAAATCAACCACGACAAACGCATTTTCACGAATGGCGCGTATTTTGGCCATTTCAAGATCCGATGTCAAATTAACAACGGCACCTTCTAAGCGGCGCGCGCGGTTCCATTTAAGATAGGGCGGCATTACCAAAGCAGCGATCACAGCCACAATCGCAATGGTGGTCGCCAGTTCCAAAGCAGTCAAACCTGAATTTCTTTGCATCATTTTATTCTCCTCCGGCCAGCATGATACAAAACCTGTGCCAGCTAAGACTTGCTAATGACAGAAATGCAAAGGAAGGATATCGCTGACTGCGCTCCAAATAAAAGAATGCTGTAAGAGACTGAAAAATAAAGATTAAGTGTGATAGTCCTTGCAGATGTGAAGGTGCACAAATGCAATAAAATGGGAACCCGCACAGTTTGGGAGGAAAAGAAAACCGCCAAATAGGAGGAATGACGTGCTTTGAATTACATCAACGTAATTGTAAATTCGGAAAAGTAATATAAAAGGTGTCTCTAGGGCATGAAAATGGTTATCAAGCGCTGCGAACATAATTGACGGCATTTTGCAGCATGCGAATGCCCACGGTGGTGTGGTCCTGCGGTGACAGGTCCTGCCGCCTGGCCTTTTCACGGCTGCGGGTCCAATCGGGATGATTGGTCCAGTGGTTATAGGCTTCCGGATGGGGCATCAGACCAAAAATGCGCCCGGTGGGGTCGCAGATACCGGCGATATCATGCAGAGACCCATTGGGGTTATCGGGAAAGCGTCCTTCAGCCAGACGCCCATCGGACCGGCAGTACTGAAGCGCCACCTGGTTATCTTTCAACAAACGGGCGAGGGTATCTTGATCGGCATAAAATTTACCTTCCCCGTGGCGTACCGGGAATTCGGCCGACGCGATACCCTGGGTGAACACACAGGGTGAAGCGGGGTTGATCTTTAAGTGGACCCATTGATTTCTGAAATTGCCGCAATCATTAAAGGTCAGCGCCAAGCAGCGTTGGGTATAGTCATGATCGAAGCCCGGCAGAAGGCCGAAGTTGACCAGCGCTTGAAACCCATTGCATATACCCAGAATCAGGTTTCCCTGTTCGACAAATTCCAGGATCTGCTGACCGATATGGGTTTTGAGTCGAACCGCCTGGACCACACCGGCCCCGTGATCGTCAGCCCAGCTAAATCCACCGATAAAGACCATAATCTGAAAATCTTCCAGATGGGCGTCCCCATTAATCAGTGAATTTATGTGGACCATCTGTGTTCGGGCTCCGGCAAGCGCAAACGCATGAGCCGTCTCATTGTCACAGTTTAGGCCGTAACCGGCCAGAACCATCACGTTCACATCACGCATGGGTGTTCTCCAATACTTTCCGTTATCAAAGTGGTAGCTATTTTTGCCACTGGCTTCTCACTTCTGGCACCTTGCTTTTTCTGAATATCGTACGAATCGGTTTAGCCAATCGCCAGTTGCCAGAAGCCAGCAGCCATTTGGTGACCGGCACATAGGGTCTCTTTAACCTCTGAACTCAGAACCTTGAACATCCGAACCTTTTTTTGCTTTAGATGAGGTCCCCAAACGGCTTTTTCCAGGCCGATTTCAAAGCGCTCACAGCCAGCGAAACGATGGTATTTGCTTCCAGACCGTTGATGTTCAGTTGCGGCTCTGCGGTCACAGTTCCGATGCAGGCACAGGTTGAGGGCGCAAACAGTTTTTCAAAATCTTGACGATGTTGCGCATCAATGGTGACAATAAAACGGCCGGCAGATTCTGAAAATAATAGTGCGGGATCATTATCTACGCCCGAAGCCGGCACCTGTTGCAGATCAATCTGCAACCCCAGACTGCCGCCCATGGCCACCATTGCCAAGTGCACCCCCAAGCCGCCGCGGTAAATACCGTGAGCCGAGGCGACCAAACCGTGCTTGATGGCCTGGTTTAAGGCCCGATAAACCGTCTTAAAATTTTCAGTATCCACCCGGGGCACATTCAACCCGATCTGACCAAAGTGGGCGTAATACTCTGAACCCCCGAGTTCATTACGGGTGGTACCGAGCACGTAGATCAGATCACCTGGCACTTTGCTGTCCATCGATACACAGTGCTGGATATCCTCAACAACGGATATGGCCGAGAATTGAAGTGTTTCGGGGGCAGAGACTTTATGCATTTCACCGTAGCGTCCAGGCAGGTGCCCATCCACATACATACTGTCTTTACCTGACAGCAGTGGGATTTCATATGCTTCACACATATCCCGCAGGGCCCAGCAAGCGCGTACCAGTTGGGCGGCCTTGAATTTGCCATCAGGGTTATCGACCGGGTGGTATTGAATGCTGGGCCAGCAGAAATTATCCACCCCACCGATGTGGTCCGGATCAGCGCCCACGGCGATCAAGCGTCTGACGGCTTCATCAATAGTGCAACTGGTCATGTGGTAGGCATCGATAGCTGAATACGCCGGTAGCAGGGCCTGGGTAAAGGCCAATCCCTTGGCAGAATGCAGTACCGGTCGCGTTACCGAGGCATCACTATTCACATCCCGCTCGGCGCCCACCAGTGGCTTAATCACACTGGTGCCCTGGACCTCATGATCATATTGCCGAATAATCCATTCCGTTGAGCAAATATTGGGCCGCGCCAGCATATCCAGCAGCAGCTGATTGACATCCTGCGGGCTGTTGATCACCGGCTCGCACAAACCGCGCTGCTGCGGCGAAATCCATTCGGCCTCAAATTCCCATTGGGGAAAACCGGATTTTAGCAGGTCCAGTTCGATATAGGCGCAGGTCTTGCCGGCATAAGAAATGTGAAGCTTGCCGGAATCCGCGTATCGGCCGATAACGGTGCTTTCAACCGCATGTTTCTTGGAAAGCTGCATGAATTCATCCAGGTCCTGTTGACGAATGGCCACCGTCATGCGTTCCTGGGATTCGGACACCCATATCTCCCACTGGTCAAGACCTTCATATTTAAGGGGCACTTTTTCAAGTTCGATTTCACAACCGTTGGCATAACGCGCCGATTCACCAACCGAGGAAGACAAGCCCCCGCCGCCATTGTCGGTAATAAACTGTATCAGCCCTTTATCACGGGCCTCCAGCAGGAAATCGTGCATTTTTTTCTGGGTATAGGGATCTCCAATCTGCACATGCCCGGCCGGCGTGTTTTCCGAGAACGTCTCTGAGGCTGCGGTAACACCGTGAATACCGTCTTTGCCCACCCGGCCGCCACTCATGATCACCCACTCGCCTGGTGAGGTCCGTTTCAGCTCAGCCGGTTTACCGCCTATTTGGGCCGGCATGATACCCACTGCGGTGACAAACACCAGACATTTCCCCAGGTACCCCGCATCAAATATCACCTGTCCAAAAGTTGTCGGTATACCGCTTTTGTTACCACCGTCACGCACGCCCTCGATAACACCGTCCAGCAGACGGCGGGGATGCAGTTGCGGCTTTAGATCACCCGCGTAGTCTCGCGGTCCAACGCAATACCCATAGCTGCCCATCAGCAGACGAGAGCCTTTACCGGTGCCCAGTGGATCGCGATAAACACCGACAATTCCCGTGATGGCACCACCATATGCCTCCATATTGGATGGCGAATTATGGGTTTCGCCGGTAATGACATAATAATGATCATCGTCAAATCGACCGGCACCGGCATTATCCCACAGCACGGAGATCACCCAGGGCTTTTGTGCTTTAAGGGCCACAGTGGGGGCTTCGATGCAGGTTTTAAAAAGGTTATCCACCCGTTGGGTTTTGCCGGTTGTTAGATCGTGATAGTGATACAGGCCTTGAAAAGTATTGTGATTGCAGTGATCGCTGCGGGCCTGGGAAATATATTCCAGTTCGACGTCGGTCGGATCGGCCAGCCCCACCCGGGCACGATCCGCCTGCACTTTTTGATCCATAAAATACGCCCGAATGACAGGAATATCATTGGGGTTCAGGGCCAGATTTCGCTCAGTGCTGATACGGGCCAGGGTTTCATCGCTATCGATAGGGATGGTGCCAAGCGTTGGGATATGGTCCAGCCGCACCTTTGGCAAAATTATCCCAATCCCGTTTTTCGGGTCCCAATCCGCTTTAGCAATGACTTCCCATTGCTGAATAATATCGTTGGCCAGCAATTCACCGGCAATTTTGTGCAGATCATTTTCACTCAGACCACCGCCTTGAATACAATAGCGTCTGGATGTGTAAATGGCGGCATCGGCTGCCAGCGACACCCCCAGCAAATCTTCAACGGCTTCAACAGCGGTAGCGCCCGCATTATCACGCACGCCGGGCCGGTAGCCGACCCAAATGGTCCAGTCAAAAGGAACCGCCAATGGCTCAAAAGAAGAAATTTGGGTTACCGGATTGGTGAAAATATCACTTTGAATCTGTTTGAGTTGCTCCGGGTTCAAATCGGCATCAATGGTCAGAATGTGAACCGAGCGCACCCGTGAAAGCTTCAGGCCGAAGTAATCGGAGGCTTTGCGCCGAATCCCTTCGCCTTCAGCATCGAGCAGGTGATCCTTCAAGGCAATTTCGAGTCTGGCTGGCATAACTGTCTTTAATCCTGGTGGCAAATGGTTAACGGGTTATCAAAGGCTTTTCATTTGAGAAGGCTTAACTGTAACGGATGCTTGGTGTTTGGTGTTTCTTACAGCGCTTAACAAATTGCATGAAATCGTGGAAATCCTAAATACGAAATACCAAACACGTTTATCAGGCTTGGCTTTTCTAAAGATTGCCAGTTGGTCACTATCAACTAAAAAATCCCCTTGAGAAATTCAAGAATATTATCTTTGTACCTGAAAATATCGTTGTAAAAGACCAGAATGACCAGCAGAAGAATAATAAACAAACCGATTTGCTGTGCTACCTCGCGGATTTTCAAATTAACCGGACGGCCTTTAATCAGTTCAATAAAAAAGAAAAGTAAATGGCCGCCATCCAAAATGGGTATCGGCACCAAATTGATGATCGCCAAATTGACGCTGATCAAAGCAATGAAGGATATCAAGTTGCTGATGCCGGCTTTGGCCTGGTCCCCGGCCATTTTCGCAATCATGATCGGACCGCCAATGGTATCAGCAGATATGTCACCGGTGAACAGTTTGCCAAGAATGATCACCATTAATTCGACAATGGTATAGGTTTGCTTTAGGCTTTCTGCTAGCGCCTGAAACAAATTCAATTCTCGGGTGTCAAAATCACCCGCAGCGCTGATACCGATAATAAATCGCTGGATATCCTCACCGAATAGATTTTTGGCCGCAACCAGCTCAGGTGTGACCCGGACCACCGTATTTGAGTTTCCTCGTTGAACCGCTATTTCCAGCGTTTTTCCGTTACTGGCACCGATAAGTTCCGTCATATCTTCCCAGTTGGAAACCACCGCCCCGTCAATGGCGGTGATCAGATCACCCGCTTTTAAACCGGCGGATAGCGCTGGCGAACCGTCTCTGACCTCCCCCACAGACGGTTTTAATATCATGGCGCCTGAAATCCAAAACATCGCGAAAAAAATGATCACCGCCAACAGGATGTTGAAAATGGGGCCTGCGGCGACAATGCACATTCGCTTGAGGACGTGTTTATGCGTAAAAGAAATGGCCATATCCTCCGGCGACACCTCGGCATCCGGTTCCTCACCGATCATTTTGACATAACCGCCAAGGGGGATGGCTGAGATACGATAGTCGGTGCGGCCGATGGTTTTTCCAATCAGCCGGGGCCCAAACCCCAGCGAGAACTTTTCAACCCCGACACCGAAAAGCCGGGCAATCAAAAAATGTCCGAATTCATGGAAAAATATGAGAACGCCAAGAACAATGATAAACGAAAGTAATGTTATACCCATAATCTTAGTTATTGGTTAGTGGTTATTGGTTATTGGTCGATCGATTCAAATTTAAGATTTATAGAACAACCACTGCATATGTGAAATTCGCTTAAATTTGAAAATTTTTTACGAAAGCTGCGGCCTTCTGTCGCGCGTCTTGGTCAGCTGCGAGGATATCGGAAAGCGCCGGGTTGGCATGGACATCATGCGCTTCCATCGTCATGGCGACAACCTTGGCAATCGCGGTGAACGGAATTTGCTGATTTAAGAACGCGTTGACCGCGATTTCATTGGCAGCATTTAAAACGGCCGGCACGGTTTTGCCGGTCTTGCAAGCCTGGAATGCCAGTGCCAGACAAGGAAATTTTTCCAGATCCGGCTTTTGAAAAGTCAGATCCTGCTGACCGGAAAAATCCGGCAGCGGCTGATTCAGGTCGAGCCGCTTAGGATACGACAGCGCATAGGCGATTGCCGCCTTCATATCCGGTATGCCAAGCTGCGCCATCACTGCGCCGTCCTGGTAGGCCACCATCGAATGGATGATGCTCTGGGGATGAATAACCACTTCAATCATGTCTTCAGAAACATCAAAAAGCGCTTTGGCCTCAAGGACTTCCAGGCCCTTGTTCATCAGCGTAGCAGAATCAACCGTAATTTTGGGCCCCATATCCCAATTGGGATGATTTAAGGCCTGGGCCGTTGAGATTTGGGAAAATTGATCCAACGGCAGATTCAAAAATGGACCGCCCGAGGCGGTTAGTAAGATATGCGCCACATCCGCCTTGCGATGACCTTCAAGGCATTGAAAAATAGCACTATGCTCACTGTCTACCGGCAGAATGTGGACACCATGCTCAGCGGCTTTGGCTGTCACAATCTCGCCAGCCATCACGAGGGTTTCTTTATTGGCCAGTGCAATCGTTTTGCCGGCTTCGATGGCTGCCAGGGTCGGCCCTAAGCCAGCGGCACCGACAACTGCCGTAAGAACCATATCCACTCCGTCGGCACTGGCTGCCGCCTGATAGCCTTCTTCTCCATAAAGAACCTCAGTTGTAGTTGCGGCCCCCAGTTTTTGCTTTAATTGCTGAGCGTTTTCAGCATCATAGACAACCGCCAGTTCGGGAACAAATTGCTCAATTTGTTTGGCCAACAAATCGATATTGGCTTTGGCCGCCAAAGCCTTGATCGAAAAGTGCTGCGGGAACATCTCAACTATCTTTAGGGCATTGCGGCCAATAGAACCCGTTGATCCCAGTATGGAGAGGTGTTTCATTAATTTCTCTGTCTATTGTCTACCAAGTTCTGTTCTCAAAAACGCATCTAACAAATACCGGTTGAGCCCGTTACCCGTTAGCCCGTTTGCCGGTTAGAATTAAAAACAGACCTTTTCTTTTTTTAACGGGCTCAACGGTCTAAACCGGCTTAACCGGAAAACGTTATCTACTAATTTTGAGACAGCTTTGAGGTTAAAATATTACTGTTTATGATAATTCCTTGATTAAAATATAAACCGGATAAACACATACGCCACCGGAGATGCAAACAAAAGGGCGTCAATGCGGTCTAAAACGCCCCCATGCCCGGGCAATATACCGCTGGAGTCTTTGATCCCGGAAAACCGTTTCATCTCCGATTCAAACAAGTCTCCCATTTGACCCGCTATACCGACGGCAAGAAAGAATAAGATGCTCGGCGCCCACGGCAGGCTTGGAAAAAACAGCATCTTGGCGATGACGCCGACCGCCAGATTGGCAGCCAGACCGCCCACAGATCCCTCAATGGTTTTGCCAGGACTGATGGCCGGGCTTAATTTGTGCCGACCCCAGTAGGACCCGACATAATAGGCACTGGTATCACCGGCAAAAACAACTGCCAATAGGAGGTAGATCCAGTTCATGCCATTATCGTCTGCCCGGATAAGCACCAAAAAGGCCAACAGGACGGGTATGTAAATGATGCCCTGAAGCTGACGCACAATCACCTTCAAAACCGCCGGGTCGGTCTTGAAATGAAACATCGAGATTAGCGCAACCACTACCAGATTCAGGGCCACGAGGCTCAGAATCAGCTCCGGCCCCACCCAATATGCCGCCCAAGCGATAACACCCCCCAGCAAGTAGCCCCACCCCGTAATGATACCGGAGACGGGAGCCAGCGCGTCGTCCAGCACGATACGATTATATTCCCAAAGCGCTGTCACCGCTGCGGCGCTGATGAGCAAACAAAACGCAGCCCCGCCTTTATAAATTAGAAAAATGAGAATGGGCAGCGCAATCAGTCCTGTAATCCAACGCTTAAGGTGCATCTTTTCCTTAGGTGTCAGGTGTCAGTACCTGGCTGCTGGCTTCTGGCCCCTGGTTACTGGCTGAAAAAAAATTGATTACCGGCTTCAAGCCAGAAGCAAGAAGCGAGAAGCCAGAAGCTAAAGAAGGTGGCACCTGATACCCGAAACCTCCCTTGTAATGTTTGCGTGGGACCTAACACTAAACCTGACCGTAACGACGTTCCCGCTGCTGATAGTTTATTAGGATCTCGATAAATTCTTCTTTGCTGAAATCAGGCCAGAGCGTCGGCGTGATATAGATCTCAGCATAGGCAATCTGCCACAGCAAGAAATTGCTGATGCGAACCTCTCCGCTCGTCCGAATCAAAAGATCCGGATCCGGCATATCTTTGGTAAACAGATGGGCGGCAACAGTTTCGGCATCAATAGCAGCCGGATCTATTTCCGCTTTTTGCACTTTACGAGCGATCAGTTGGGCCATGCGTACGATTTCCGCACGGCTGCCGTAACTTAGGGCCAAATTCAGCTGTAGCGCAGAGTTGTGCTGCGTTAGTTCCATGGTCTCCTGCAACGCCTGCTGAACTTTGCCCGGTAGCCGCTCTATTTGTCCAATCACTGCCAGACGGATGTCATTCGCAGCAAGTTCCTTCTGTTCGGATTTTAAAAAGTTTGTCAGGAGGGTCATCAGGGCATTGACCTCCTTTTGAGGCCGCTGCCAGTTTTCGGTCGAAAATGCGTAGAGCGTCAGATGGGCGATGCCAAGTTCACGGCTGGCGCGCACAACGGTTCGAACTGCTTCTGCCCCTTTTTCATGTCCTTTGATGCGGGATAAAAGATGCTTTTTCGCCCATCTCCCATTGCCATCCATGATGATGGCAACGTGAGCAGGCAGCTTCTTTTTATCAAGGTCTTCGGAGCGGTCTGAGGAAGAACTAGAATTCAAGGATTTCTTTCTCTTTTTCTTGACAACATTCGTCGATGCTCTTGATATGGGCATCGGTTATTTTCTGAACCTCATCTTGGGACTTGAAGGCGTCATCCTCAGATATATCACCATCTTTTTTCAAGCTTTTTATCAATTCATTGGCGTCACGCCGGGCATTACGAACTGAAACCTTGTAATCCTCAGCCATTTTATGAACAACCTTGACCAGCTCCTTGCGGCGTTCCTCGGTAAGAGGCGGTATGGAGATGCGGATCAGCTTACCGTCATTGGCCGGGGTGAGTCCTAAGTCGGATTTTAAAAGCGCCTTCTCAATATCCTTGATTACCGATACATCCCACGGTTGGATCGTTATCAGGCGGCTCTCAGGCACGGCCAGCGTCGCCATTTGATTGAGCGGCGTCAGGGAGCCGTAATAGTCGACTTTGATTCCGTCAAGTATCGATAACGAGGCACGCCCTGTGCGGACCCGTTTTAGCTCCCTGCTCAGTGCCTCCACCGACTTGCCCATGCTCTCATTGGTTTCTTGATAGATATCATCAATCATGACTATACCTCAATGGTGCCTGAAAGGCGATTGTTAGGTGAGGTTGCTATTAAAAATAATTATTATATCAATAATGTACAGACCATATCAACCCAATTGTGCGTGGAAGGTTGGAAGACCATGCGCCGGAAGGTGTTAAGAGATGCGCGTACCAATATTGTCGCCACAAACAACGGCCTTGATATTGCCCTTGGTTTTGAGCTCAAATACAGCCAACGGCAGTTGGTTATCCATGGCGAGCGAGATGGCCGTCATATCCATCACTTTGAGCTGTTTCTCGAGAACCTTCATGTAACTGGTATCTTTGATAATCCGAGCATTTTTGTTCACAACCGGATCCGAATCATACAGCCCATCGACCTTGGTGGCTTTAAGTAGAATTTCGGCATGGATCTCCTGGGCCCGCAATACGGCAGCGGTATCGGTCGTAAAGTAAGGGTTGCCGGTTCCGGCCCCGAAAATCACCACGCGCCCCCGTTCCAGGTGACGGAGCGCCCGTCGCAGAATATATGGCTCGGCAAGTTCATGCATGGAGATGGCCGTTTGAACACGGGTTTCAAGACCCATTTTTTCCAATGCATCCTGCAACGCCAGGCTGTTGATCACCGTGGCCAGCATTCCCATATGATCGGCGGAGGCGCGCTCCATACCGTATGAGGTTGCAGCAACACCTCTGAAAATGTTACCGCCACCAACAATAATGCCGATTTGCACCCCCAGATCGACAACGGACTTAATCTCGCTGGCCACGTACTTCAACATGTCCGGACTGATGCCGAAATCTTCATCCCCCATGAGCGCCTCGCCACTGAGTTTAAGGGCAATTCGCTTGTACGAAGGTTGGCTCACGATTTAGGATTCTCCAATCTGGTAGCGCACAAATCGTTTGATCGAAATGTTTTCACCAATCTTGGCGATCTGTTCATTCAATAGATCTGCGATGGATATGTTGGTATCGCGTACATAGGGCTGATTGAGCAAGCAACTTTCCTCGTAAAATTTATTGAGTTTTCCCTCAACGATTTTATCGACCACATTTTCGGGCTTGCCCATCTCAAGGGCCTGGGCTCGATAAATTTCCTTTTCTTTTTCAATGACATCATTTGGGACATCTTCAGGTGTGATGCCCAATGGATTGCTGGCTGCGATGTGCATGGCAATATTTTTGGCAAATTCTTGAAAATCTTCATTTTTCGCCACAAAGTCAGTTTCACAATTGACTTCAACCAAAACACCCAGCTTTCCGGTCATGTGAATGTAAGATTGAATGATGCCCTCATTTAGCGCACGGCCGGCTCTTTTTTGGGCGGTGGCCAAACCTTTTTTCCGCAAAAATTCGACTGCCTTTTCGATGTCACCGTCGACTTCTGTCAGGGCATTCTTGCAATCCATCATACCGGCTCCGGTTTTTTCCCGCAGCTCTTTTACCATACCCGCGCTGATAGTTGCCATTTTTACTCTCCTGCTGCCTCTGTATCGATTTGATCGATGGGTTTTTTGGTTTTCGAATCTTCATCGACAGTTGCCTCGGTCTCATCCACCTCAAACGGCTGTTCGGCATCTGTTTTGCGAATGATTTCCACCACCGGGCCTTGGGTCCCGTCGGATATAACTTTGCGCTCACCCGGCTGTAATTCGGCGCTGGCAGCGGCAATTTCAGACTCTTCTTCACCTTCCTTGTCAGCTTCGGCCTGCATTTTTTCTTCGAAAGCCGCTTTGCCGGCGATACAGGCATCGGCAATTCTGGAGGTCAGCAGGCGAATCGCGCGAATCGCATCATCGTTGCCCGGTATAATATAATCAATCTCGTCAGGGTCACAATTGGTATCAACAATTGCGACAATGGGAATATTAAGCCGTCTGCCTTCCCGTACGGCAATCATTTCATTTTTAGGGTCGACGACAAAAATAGCACCGGGCAAATCATTCATGGTGCGAATCCCACCCAAGTTATTATCCAGCTTGACGCGCTCTTTGGCCAGTTTCAGTCGCTCCTTTTTGGGAAACATGTTGATGGAGCCGTCATTTTGGATTTCATTAAGATAATTTAATCGATCGATGCTTTGGCGAATCGTTTGGAAATTTGTCATCATACCGCCCAGCCAGCGATTGTGGACGTAAAACATTTCGCTGCGATTGGCTTCTTCGTAAATGGATTCCCGTGCCTGTTTCTTCGTACCAACAAAAAGCACTGATTTGCCCTCGGCAACGGTCGCCTGGACAAAATTATAGGCGGTCTTAAACATCGAGACGGTTTTTTGAAGATCAATAATGTAAATGCCGTTTCGGGCCCCAAATATGTAAGGCTTCATTTTGGGGTTCCAGCGTTTGGTCTGGTGGCCAAAATGCACACCGGCCTCCAGCAATTCTTTCATGCTAACATAAGCCATTTTCTTTCTCCCTTCATCAATTGGTTTTTCCTCCGCCGCCGTCAACCCTGCCGCCCACTTTCGATGAAAGCACCGGACAACAGATCCGGCGACGTGTGTAGTAAAAAATCCATTTCAAATAGCAAATAAAGTTCAGCACCGCAACAGTTTTTTCGTTTATCTGAATCTGGCATGAGACCGACCGCGAGAATAAGATCGGATTTAAAGACAGCCTATTAGCCAAAAATCAAGTTACCAATGAAACGGGCTGCTCTACACGGCGAATCCTAACCCATTTGGCGTGTTTTCTATCCGCCGGCCTTGCCAAAAGCGTTGATATGGTGGCGCCATCAGCGTGTGTTTTTGCACATGCGGACAACGCGGTCCAATCCACTATAATCCTTGTAAAAAACAACATTATCATACTGACCACAACGATCTGTTATGTCCGCTAAGGACGCCTTTTGGTCATATCCCATCTCCAAAAGGAGCATTCCGCCGGGTTTCAAATAGTGATGGGCGGTTTGGATGATATGACGCAAACATCGCAGGCCGTCTTTGGAACCATCAAGGGCCAAGCGGGGCTCAAAGGTCTCGATTTCGGGCTGAAGCCGTCCTAAATCCCCAGTCCTGATATAGGGAGGATTGGAAAGGATCATATCAAACAACTCTGTACGGGCAGCAAATGGCGCAAACCAATCCGCAACCATAAACTGGATATTTGCGCTCAGTCCATGACGAAGGGCATTTCGTTGGGCAACTTGAATTGCCGTCGTGGAAATATCGGTCCCCCAATAGGTGTGTCGCGCATTCTCAGAAGCCAGAGCCAAAAGGACCGCTCCGCTGCCGGTACCCAGTTCCAGGATGAGTTGGCGTTCTGAATCTGATGGCGTCTTGAGGTTGTCCAGCGCCTTTTCAACCAGGCATTCGGTTTCCGGGCGGGGTATTAAAACCTGCTGGTTGACTTCTAGCGCCAATGACCAAAATTCTTTGTACCCCAGAATATAGGCCACCGGCTCCCGCTTAATCCGGCGTTTGATAACCGTTTTGAAGCGGTTGAGCTCTTCTGCATTCAAGGGCTGATCGTAATTCAAGTATAACGCCAGCCGTTCGGTCCCCAGGGCGTTCGCCAAGAGGATTTCAGCAGTGGCCCGTGGGCTGTCAATATGGTAGGACTTAAAGTAGGTGGTGGCCCATTGAAGCAGCTTTAGGATGGTCCATTCAGGTCGCGGGGGTTGTATTTGATTGTGCATTTTGCAGGGCCTGTGCCTGAAAATAAGTCGTCAGTTGATCAATGAGCTCGCTGAGCTCTCCTTGCAAGATATCCTCGAGCTTATAAAGGGTCAGTCCAATGCGATGATCCGTCACTCTCCCCTGGGGGAAATTGTAAGTTCGGATGCGACCGCTGCGATCCCCGCTACCCACCTGGCTTTTGCGTGTTTCAGATCGTTTGGCATTCTGTTCCTGAGTGATTTGATCCAGCAGTCGTGAGCGCAGCACTTTTAAGGCCTTATTTTTGTTCTTTAATTGAGATTTTTCATCCTGGCAGGTGACCACCAAGCCAGTGGGCAAATGGGTGATGCGGACGGCTGAATCCGTTGTATTAACACTTTGACCTCCCGGGCCTGTGGAACGATAGACATCGATTTTAAGCTCGGAGTGGTCAATCTTTACATCCACCTCTTCGGCCTCCGGCAATACCGCAATGGTAACCGCAGAAGTGTGAATCCGCCCCTGCGCTTCGGTGGCCGGAACCCGTTGAACGCGGTGAATACCGCTTTCAAATTTGAAACTGCTGTATGCGCCTTTGCCCTGAAACAATGCAATAATTTCTTTGATTCCGCCGACGCCGGTCTGGTGTTGCGACATAACCTCGACTTTCCACCGACGGCCTTCTGCATAGCGTGCGTACATTCGAAAAAGATCGCCGGCAAACAGCGCTGCCTCTTCGCCGCCAGTACCGGCCCGGATTTCAATGATCACATTTTTGTCATCATTGGGATCCTTGGGCAACAGCAGCCGTTTGAGGTCCGCTTCGTAATGATCTCGCTGTTGATTGAGATTCGCAAGCTCTTCACGCGCCAAATTTTTGATATCTGGATCCGAGTCTTGCAGCAGCTCGGTACTTTCTTCAATTCCCTGCAAGGTTTCTTTGTATTGATGGTAAACCGTCACAATTTTATTTAACTCAGCGTGCTCCTGCGTAAGTACCTGGTAAACCTGGCGATCCTTTACGGTATCCGGTTCGCTCAACCGCTTTTCAATCTCTAAGAATCTTTCTTCAACCCCTTTTAATTGTTCAAGCATATTAACGCTTCCAAACTTTTTGTGTTGTTAACCTCAAGGATCTTCCGACCAGCAAGCGGCATCACCGGGCAGCAACGGCTTGCATTTTATGAGGCCTGCATCTTTATGCCGGCCGGCGATGATGACTGACCGTAAAATATGTGTAACGGGCTTCTTGCGCTAACAGGTGATTTTTTTGCAGGAAATGGGCGGTGGAAGCGCCTGTCATGATGCCAGCACGGCAACAGTGTGTCTTAATGCGGCTAAGCCGGTGTGCGTCCGGTAAACAAACGCCCGCGAGCTTAGCAGCATTATTGCAGGCGGGGGCTGCTAATTGGGCTTTTCTTTTTGTTGCTGAAACTTTTCGTATTTTTTGCGGAAACGTTCGATACGACCGGCGGTATCCACCAATTTTTGCTTACCGGTAAAAAACGGATGGCATTGTGAGCAAATTTCAACCCGGATGTCCGCCTTGGTCGATCCGACCTCCAGAACGTTTCCACAGGCGCACTGAATGGTGGTCTTGTGATACTCTGGATGAATGTCTGCTTTCATTTTATCTCAATCCCCTATCAATATATCTCGTGTTTGGTATTTGGTGTTTGGTTTTTGGTGTTTGGTATCGGACTAACCAGTTTATAGGTTGCCTCAGATTATTAACATACTATGCATAAATTAAACCCTAAATACTAATTACGTAAAAATACGCTGTATAGCCGAAAGGTTTCCTTTTGGCAACCCCAAATTGTGGTTATGCGTTCATTGAATCTAAAAACTCTTTATTGGTCTTGGTCCCTTGCATTTTATCGAGCAAAAATTCCATACTGTCCACCGTATTTAATGATGTCAGCAGCTTGCGCAATATCCATACCCGGTTTAAGATTTCTTCTTTGAGCAGCAACTCTTCTTTGCGGGTGCCTGAGCGTTTTATGTCAAAGGACGGATACACGCGTTTGTCTGCTAGGCGACGATCCAGCTGAATTTCAGCATTGCCGGTTCCCTTAAATTCTTCGAAAATAACCTCATCCATTCGGCTGCCCGTATCAACCAGCGCCGTGGCAATAATGGTTAAACTGCCCCCCTCCTCAATATTTCGTGCAGCACCAAAGAATCGTTTGGGCCGTTGCAGGGCATTGGAGTCCACACCACCGGATAATATTTTCCCGCTGGGCGGTACGACCGAGTTGTAGGCCCTGGCCAAGCGCGTAATGCTGTCGAGTAGGATAACCACGTCTTTTTTGTGTTCAACCAGGCGTTTGGCTTTGTCAATGACCATCTCAGCGACCTGAACATGTCGTTCGGCCGGCTCATCAAAGGTAGAACTGATCACTTCCGCAGCCACCGTGCGCTCCATGTCGGTGACCTCTTCCGGACGCTCGTCGATCAACAATACGAACGGCACCACATCTTTATGACTGGCAATTATGGCGTTGGCAATACTTTGCAGCAGCATGGTTTTGCCGGAGCGGGGTGGAGAGACAATCAGACCCCGTTGGCCAAAGCCGATCGGTATCATCATGTCCATAATGCGCGTGGAGTAATTTTCTGGATCATTTTCAAGATTGACCTTACGATCCGGATATAGCGGTTTGAGATTATCAAAAAGTATTTTATCGCGGGCCACTTCCGGATCTTCGAAATTAACCGCTTCAACTTTAAGCAGGGCAAAATAGCGCTCCGATTCCTTAGGCTGGCGAATTTGTCCGGAAATCGTATCGCCGGTCCTCAGGTTGAATCGTCGGATCTGGGACGGCGAGACATAGATATCATCTGGTCCGGGCAGATAATTGGAATCCGGTGACCTGAGGAAGCCAAATCCGTCGGGTAAAATTTCCAGCGTTCCTTCACCAAAGATGAAACCGTTTTTTTCAATCTGGTGTTGCAGCAGGGCAAACATCAACTCCTGTTTGCGCATGCCGGCAGCGCCATCGATTTTAAACCGTTTGGCCATTTGCGTCAGTTCGCTGATATTCTTCTCTTTTAATTCTACAATATTCATCTAACTTTTTCCCCTTTATGTTATGATTCAGGTAGGCATTTCTACCGCTGGCCGAAAGCAATCTAAGTCGCAGTTATGTCTTTGCGGTTGACAATCGGCACATCGGAAAGATATTCAATGCTTTATCACTAAACGCGTTGTGTTGCGCGAGCCTTATCATTAAGCACAAGGCGGGTTACATTTGATATCACCCGTTTGAGTGGCGTTGTCACTTAGCGACATTGAGTATCTGATATAAATATAGGCGTCCCTACACAGCAGGCCAATGGATTGGATCCATATCGATTTTTAAGGAGGATTATGAGTGTACAGTGACTTTAAACTAGAAGATTCTAATTAGACATCCTCACTATCTGGCGGGTTATGCCTGAGATTAGCTACTTTAAAAATTATATCATAATAGCAATCATGTCAAGCAGTTTGTCCGATTTTTAAAACCGATAGCGGAACCTGCCGCCATTTTTAAATGATGATTCGTATTGATCCCAAAATTTTTCCGCAAACACCCGGTGCATTCCTGGTCGGTGGTTCGATCAGAGATATGCTTTGCGGCCGCTCTCCGGTCGACTATGATGTTGCCGTGCTCGGAGATCCATTCGAATTTGCGCGCTTGATTGAAAGGCGCACGAATGGCCGTGTTGTTAAAATCGGCAAAGCCGATCAGATGATCATTCGGGTGGTCAGCGATAAAGCCATCGTTGATATCGCCCAGGTCAAAGAAGCGTCAATTGAAAAAGATCTGATGGCAAGGGATTTCACTATCAACGCCCTGGCCTATGACCTGTCGGCTCAGCAGACGATCGATCCGATGAACGCTCAGCTTGATCTGACGAATGGGATCATTCGCATGGTATCAGAAAATATTTTTAAACGGGATCCAGTCCGATTGCTCAGAGCCTATCGAATTGGGGCGCAATTTGAATTTGAGATCGAATCAGGGACAATCGCCGCCATCAAAAAAAATGCACTTCTCATCCGTCAATCCGCAGGCGAGAGGGTACGCGATGAACTGTTTAAATTGCTTCAATGCGCTAGATCCCACCCTTATCTCTGCCAGATGGCCGACAATCATCTGCTGCTAGCCGTACTGCCCGAGCTTGCGGATTTAAAAAACTGCCGGCAAAATCGACATCACCAATTTAGCGCGTTTGATCATACGCTGCAGGCTTTTTTGCACCTGGAACAGTTGCTGACACCCATGTCCCCATCAAAGGCCGCCGATGGTGCCCAACTCACCCATCACATCGCCAAAGCGCAATTCCCGCTGGTTAAATTTTCCATGCTGCTGCATGATATTGGCAAACCGTCTACGCAGACCGTTGACCGAGAGGGCATGTTTCATTTTTACGGTCATGAGCGCCGCAGCGCACAGATGGCAGAACATATCTGCCGAAGACTAAAATGTTCACATCGTTTCAGCGACACAACCCATTTTCTAGTGACACATCATCCGCGCCCTCGGCACCTTTATGTGGCGCTGCGGGAACAAAAGGCGACATCCCGCGCAGTGACGCGGTTTTTTATGAAATGCGGCCCATATCTGCCCGAGTTGCTGGTGATGGCCGCAGCGGATATGCTGGGCAAAACGCGAAAGCCAAGCCAGCAGAGCAGTGCCTTCATCACGTTTTTGAAACAATTGATGTTTGATTTTGAAAAAGATTTTAAACCCAAGGCAGCCAGGCCACCGCTGATCACGGGTCAAGACCTGATCACTGATTTTGGGCTTAAACCCTCTCCGCTGTTTGCAACCATTTTAGATCGGGTCGAAGAAGAGCGGTTGTCAATGCGTAATATGACACGAGAGCAAGCGGTTAGTTTGGTGCGAGAGCTAATTCGAAATCAGGAGTCAATTAAGAAAAAATAGCCAGTGTCAAATGTGGTGATTGGGGTTTCAGGTGTCAGGTGTCAGTGTTGAGCATCTGAAGGTAAGTGATGTCAGCTCAATCCATACTGACACCTGAATCCGCCTGCGGCGGAACACCTGACACACTAGATATAGCAGCTTTTTTTAGACTCACAGAATGTTAAACCCATAAGGGGAGCCTCTACAGAGAGCTATTTTAAATGGTCCAGCGTAGCAAAAATTTGGTCTCGGATTTCTTCGACCTTGCCAACCCCTTCGATGCGAAAGTATTTGGGCGCGGCAGGTTCACCGGATTCTTCCCAGTTTTTATAATAGCCAATTAACGGTTCCGTTTGGGCGTGATAAACATCCAGACGTTTTTTCACCGTTTCTTCTTTGTCATCGTCGCGCTGAATCAGTGGCTCCCCGGTTTCATCGTCTTTATCCGGTTCACGTGGCGGGTTGAACACCACGTGATAGGTCCGCCCACTGGCCAAGTGTACCCGGCGACCGCTCATGCGCTTGACGATTTCTTCATCCGGCACATCAATGTCCACCACAGCCTCAATGGGCACTCCGGCTTCTTTCATCGCGTCTGCTTGCGGAATGGTTCGGGGAAACCCATCAAAAAGAAAGCCCTTCTCACAATCCGGCTGAACAATGCGTTCTTTGACCAAACCGATGATGACATCATCCGGGACCAGTTTGCCGGCATCCATGTATTCCTTGGCTTTTAAGCCCATCTCGCTGCCTTCCTTGACTGCGGCGCGCAACATATCACCTGTTGAAATCTGCGGAATCTGATATTGGTTTTTAATAAAGTTCGCCTGGGTGCCCTTTCCTGCACCGGGTCCGCCCAATAAGATCAATCGCATGTGCTGTTCTCCTTTCTTTCTCAAATAATGGGTTCATACACCAAAGAGGTAACCATTTTTTGACGGCAGAGTATGCCGAAGGCGGGGCTCGTGTCAAGACAATATTGGCGGGCTTTTAAGCTCAAAGTTTGCATTCTACGGATAATGCTTTAGACTTTTATCTAGGTTTAGTTAAATTTCTCTTGCAAAACGAAGACATACAATATATAAAAAATTGTTTAATCCAAAATATTCGAAAATTGATAATTTCAAGAACTTACCAATAAAATTGGACTGTAAAAGGGGGCGAGGAATTTGAAGGATATTGAAGTCAGGGTCATCGACAACGATGTTGAAAAGGCCATGCGAATCTTAAAAAAGAAGATTCAAAATGATGGTCTGTTCAAACGGCTTAAGCTCAAGAAGAATTATGAAAAGCCGAGTGAATACAGACGCCGCAAGATGCGCGAAGCCTTAAGAAGAGAAAGATTGGCTGCTGCCCGTGCAGCCAAATACCGCAGACGTTAGGACCCAACTCAGATAAACGGGAAACCCGGCAGAAGAAATTTCTGCCGGGTTTTTTTATCGCCATGACATCAAAACGCACCTATCAGCGCTGTCTGGAGACCATGTATGGTCTGAGACGTTTCGGGATTATCCTCGGCCTGGAAACGATTCAAGACATCCTTAAAGGCCTTGGTAACCCCCATCGCAGTTACGCCTGTATTCACGTGGCGGGAACCAATGGCAAAGGCTCGGTTGCCGCAGCGCTTTCCTCGATTCTATTTGCATCCGGATACAAAGTCGGCCTATATACCTCACCACACCTGGTGCGCTTTAATGAACGCATCTGTATCAACAACCGTCAGATATCAAACAACGAGGTAATCAAATTTTATCGGGCCGTCAAACGTGTGCATCATGGAAAGCGCAGCCCCACGTTTTTTGAGTTTGCCACCGCCATGGCCTTACATGCGTTTGGCCAACATCGGGTCGATTGGGCGGTAATTGAAACCGGCATGGGCGGGCGCTATGATGCCACCAATGTCATACAGCCGGCCATATCCATCATCACCAATGTATCGATGGAGCATCGTGATTATCTGGGCAACACCCTGGCGGAGATTGCCCGCGAAAAAGCCGGCATTATCAAGCCGTCAACACCGGTTGTCAGTGGTGTAAAACAAAAGCAAGCCCGATCGGTTGTGCAACGCATTGCCCGCAAACAATCTGCCCCCCTATTCATGCTGGGCCAGGATTTCAAGGTCAGGCAAAATTCATCGGGCGGCTTTTCCTATCACGGCCTCGAAAATAGCTGGCGCCATATGCAGACCCCCCTGCTCGGACGCTACCAGGTTCAAAATACTGCGCTGGCCCTGGCTGCCTGCGAGGTGCTCATAAAAGATAAGGCCACCATAACATTAGGTAGTATTACAAAGGGTCTGGCAAACACGCGCTGGGCCGGTAGGCTGGAAATGGTCTGCCAACATCCCCTGGTCATTCTGGATGGCGCCCACAATTTGGCAGCGGCACGCAATCTGGCCAAATTTCTGGCGCAACACCTGAACAAACGCCAAATAACGCTTGTTGTCGGCATATTGGACGATAAGCCCTATCGCTCGATGCTCAGCAGTTTGCTGCCGCTATGTTCCCGGGTAATTATTACCCGCGCCCAAACCGGTCGGGCACTGGCCCCGGAAAAGCTTTACACGATCGCTAAAAAATCCATTACCGATGTCAGGATCATACCCGATACGGCCGCAGCAGCCAAATATGCCATCGAAACAGCCGGTCGCGATGACGTTGTCTGCATTGCCGGCTCTTTGTACGTGGTCGGCGAAGTCAAAGCAGCCATCGAAAAAGGCCTGCTCAAATCCATCAAAAGTTAACGTTAAAATGTTGATGCACGTTAATAGATAGAGACGACAACTGCGCAATAAAAGCAACAGCTTTGACCTTGACTTCTGAATAAGGATAAAATAATTATTTTTTAGGGCTTTTAGAAGCGTTCAATTTTGTCCAAGTTCAAGGAAGACCAAAATTTTATACCGGAGGCATACTTTAAGTATGTCGAGGATTAAAATTTTAGTCTGACACAGAAATTGGGCAAAAGGGAATGCTTATCAAAGTCCTCAACAGGCGCCCGTAGCTCAGAGGATAGAGCGTCAGCCTCCGGAGCTGAAAGCCGCTGGTTCGAATCCAGCCGGGCGTACCAGTAATAAAAAGGGCTATCGTATGATACGATAGCCCTTTTATGGTGAGTGCCGCTATCAAGAGCGAAAAACCCTTCAACCAGCGTATTTAGATACAATCATGTTATAATAATTTAATTCTTACATTACATTTTATAATATTAATTATATTAAATAATAAATTATTTATATAAAATAATAATAATTTTATTTTATAATCATAGAAAAATAATAAATCTTACTTTATACTGTAAAATCGCTGATACCATTCAATAAAAAGCGCTACACCTTTTTCGATCGGCGTTGCGGGTTTAAATCCGACATCCTGCATTAAATCATCCACATCCGCGTAAGTGGCCACAACATCCCCCGGTTGCAGATCCATAAACTGTTTTTTGGCCTTTTTGCCCAGGGCGGCTTCAATGACTTCGATAAATTTGAGGAGTTCCACCGGTTGATTGTTGCCGATATTGTAAATTTTATAGGGTGCATAAGAGGTGCCCGGATCCGGTGCGTCCCCCTGCCAATTCGGATTGGCCTCCGGCAGCCGGCCCATCACCCGCACCACCCCTTCAATGATGTCGTCAATATAGGTAAAATCACGTTGCATCTTGCCATGATTAAATACCTGAATAGGTTTATTTTCCAAAATGGCCTGGGTAAATAGAAAAAGGGCCATATCCGGGCGGCCCCAGGGACCATAAACCGTAAAAAACCGCAATCCGGTACAGGGTAGCCCGTACAGATGGCTATAGGTATGCGCCATCAATTCGTTAGCTTTTTTGGTGGCGGCGTATAAAGAGACGGGATGATCGACATTGTCATGCACGGAAAAGGGCATGGTGGTGTTGGCGCCGTAGACTGAACTGGAAGATGCAAACACAAGATGCGGCACCGCATGGTGTCGGCAGCATTCAAGTAGATTGACAAACCC
Source organism: Desulfobacterales bacterium (assembly GCA_030066985.1). Lineage (NCBI taxonomy): Bacteria > Pseudomonadati > Thermodesulfobacteriota > Desulfobacteria > Desulfobacterales > Desulfobacterales bacterium. The sequence continues at coordinate 31,473 of JASJAN010000008.1, read as the reverse complement.
GACCAGGTTTGAATCCACATATGCGTGCGGGTTTTCAAGGGAATAGCGGACCCCTGCCTGGGCGGCCAGATTGACCACGACATCAAATTCAGTCCCGTTAAAAATATCTTCCAGTTGCTTACGGTCGGACAGGTCAAACTTAAAAAAAGTGAAATTTGACTCGCTTTTAAGTTCCTCAAGCCGGGCCGCTTTAAGCGCCACGTCATAATACGGGTTCAGATTATCAAGACCCACGACCCGGCAGCCGTTGGCCAATAGCCGCTTGGCTAGGTGATACCCGATAAAGCCGGCCGCACCGGTGACCAGTACGTTCTCGTACTTTAGTTCCATATCTTGCTCCATTCTTTAAATTTCAGATTTCGGGAGTCAGAAAATATAAGGTTTCAGTGTTCAGGTGTCAGTCTCTAAAGTTCCGCCGTTGGCGGTTCAGGTGTCAAAAACCAATAGCTCGTAGCTGATAGCTGATAGTTCATAGTTATAAATTTGAAGTTTGGAAATCAGGCTATGAGCTGTGCGCTATGAGCCATGGCCTGTTTACTGAAACCTGACACCTGAAACCAACCGAACCCTGATACACGAACACTGACACCTTTTTTACTGTTGGCTGCGGTACCATTCAAAGGTCTTCTCAAGTCCTTTTTCAAAGGAGACGTCACACTCAAACGCCAGCAGTTGTTTGGCTTTTTTCATGGCCGCTAAGGATTCGACGATATCGCCCGGTCTTTGAGGCCCATAGGTTGGTTCCAGTTGCCGACCGGACAAAGCACAAATCGCATGCCAGAGTGCGTTAATCTGAACCGAACGGCCCGCGCCAATATTGATGACCTGACCGCAGGCACCTTGGGCCGTTGCGGCCAGCAAGTTGGCTTTGACGACATCGGTCACATAAATAAAGTCTCTGCTTTGGTTGCCATCACCGTAAATGACGGCGGCCTCATCCCGCAAGGCTTTGGTCATAAAAATCGAGATCACACCCGAATACGGTGATGACGGATCCTGTCGGGGGCCGTATACGTTAAAATAACGCAGGACACTCGTTTCAAGACCAAAGAGATCATAATATACATTGGTAAAGTATTCAGCCGCCAGTTTTTGAACCGCATACGGGCTCATCGGTTTTGGCGGCATGTCTTCACGTTTGGGCAGCTGTGGATCATCGCCGTAAATGGCACAGGAACTGGAAAAAACAACCCGTTTGACCTGTTGTTTGCGGGCGGCCTCCAAAACCAGTAAAGAGCCCCTATCATTGACTTCCGCAGTGTCGACCGGATTTTCAATGGTCAGCGGAACAGAAACGACTGCAGCCAGATGGAAGATGACGTCACAGTTTTCAGCAGCGGCAAGCAGGGCTTCGGAATCCCGAATATCTTCCCTGTGAAAAACAAATTTCCCAGATAAATGCTTTAAATTGGTCATATGACCAGATGACAGATTATCCAATACCGTCACCTGACAGCCGTTTGCCGCCAGGGCTTCCACCAGGTGCGAACCGATAAATCCAGCGCCTCCGGTCACCAGCGCTTTTTTAAAGGGCAGTTTCATAATCGATGTCCACTGAATATGTTGGGGCCATCTCAAGGGGCCCTGCGCCTATTTGGGTGATGCCGGGTTCCGATGACACGCTTCGGCAAGCAACATATTCGCGTTTATAAGGTGTATATGTATTTTACACCGGAAAATAACCGCCGACAACACACAAATAACATTTTGTCTGTCTTAGTCCCAAAAAAGGGTATCATAAAAGGCCCATCGTTATGGGCCCACGATACTCAGCCAGAAAGTGAAAGTGGCCGCTGAAAGCAGCGTATTGACTGAAATAGCGACCACCGCAAATTCGCTGTCACCATGCATCTCTCTGGCCATCACATAGGTTACCGTCGCTGTCGGTGAGGCCAGTAGTATGATCGCGGGCAGAACCACTTCCGTCTCAAGACCCCACAGGCGAAACAACAGCCAGCCGACAGCGGGCATAAAAAATAGTTTTAACATCCCGGTTGACAGCACCGCTTTTAGACGCGACGACACCGTTCCAAATGATAGGGATGCACCAATAATCAACAAGGCCAGAGGCAGCGCCAGATCGCTCAAGATGTCCAAACAGCGGCCCACCAGTTGCGGCACAGGCAAAGCCGTCAGAGATACAATAATGCCAGCCGCCGCTGACAAGATGATGGGATTGCCTATAATTTTCAGGATGACAGCCCCTAATTTAGGCGAAGCGCTACTGATGGGGGAATTGACCTGCAAGGCAATGACCGACAGAAAATTTTGCAGAATCATCATGAAACCGGCCAGAATACTTGCCCGCACAAATCCGTCGTTGCCCAGATAGTAAAAAGAGACCGCCAAACCGATGTAGCCCAAATTCCCGTGAAATGAGTTCTGTATGAAGGTCCCCCGGTGACCTTGCGGCAGCTTCACCACAATTGCCAGAAGCCAGGCCGCCGCAAACACCGTACAAATCGACAACATCACCAACAGCACAAGTTGGCCGTCAATTTGAAGGTCCAGCGATGCCTTGGAAATGGATCGGAAAACCATCGCTGGTATGGCGAGGTAAAACACCAATCGATTGGCAGGCTCGATAAATTCCGTCCGAATAAAGCCAAACACACGTGCCAACCAGCCTAACAGAATAATCATAAAAATAGGCAGGATTGTGATAAGGGTATGGATCATTACAACACCAATGAAGCCTTTGTTTACTTGACTTTCAAAAGGATTGGTTCTAGTATTTAGCTAATGCTTTTACGGGATCTCATAACTTTCCCATTTTGATTCCGACACCCGCTTTAATACAACTGAGATTAAATGTCCAAAGAAACCTATATTCAGCTCCAATTATTTGCCAGCCTTAAAAAGTTTATGCCACCCGTTGCTGACAACTATGCAATAGAATCGGGCATCACCGTTGGTCTGTTGATATCGCAACTGGATGTACCACAAGATCTGATCAAACTGGTTTTCGTCGATGGTGTCAGAGCAGAACTGTCCACTGTATTAAGCGGTGGTGAAAAGGTCGGCATCTTTCCGCCTGTTGGAGGAGGATAAACGTTGAAAGCGGATGCCATTAAGAGAATTCTAAAATGCGCCCAGCCTAAAAAATTCCCGGACCAAACTTCCTATAACAGCATCTCCGTCAAGCACATTGCTCAGCTATCAAAAACCTTGGGTATCAGTGGCCGCGAAATAGAAATCATCGCCCTTGAAAATGGCGCCATTCCCGAGCGGTATGCGCGTAATATGAAAACATTCAGCCCCCAAGACCAGATCACGCTGTTAAAAGCAAGCGTCAGTATTGTCGGGCTCGGCGGACTTGGCGGCGCCGTGGTGGAAATACTGGCGCGTATCGGCATTGGCAAATTGAATGTCATCGACGGAGATTCATTTGAAGAAAGTAATTTAAACCGTCAATTTTTAAGTACGCCCGGCCGGATGACCCAGTCAAAGGCTGAGACCGCGGACCAGCGCATCAAAGCGATCAACTCCTCCCTTGATGTCAACACGCATTCCCGTTTTTTGGATGCGGAAAATGGCGCGCAACTGCTGCAAGGCTCGGACGTCTGTGTTGATTGTCTAGACAATTTAAAAACGCGATTTATTTTAGAGCGGCTGTGCAAACAGATCGGAGCGCCACTTGTGTCAGCTGCGGTCGCCGGAGCGTGCGGCCAGGTGACAACCGTTTTCCCTGACGATCAAGGCTTAACACTTATTTATGGAGAAGAAGACAACCTGCCGTCCAAAGGGGCAGAAGCAGCACTTGGGACGGTACCCTATTCGGTGACCTTTCTGGCCGCTCTTGAATGTGCTGAAGTTGTAAAAATACTTCACGCCAAATCCGAAATCCTGCGCAATAAACTGCTGGTGGCTGATCTGGATACGGGTGTTTTCGACGTGGTGCGCTTGTGATAGTCGAATGTCGTATAAAATTGATCTGTTGCAACGCTTTGGACACCCATTTCAGCCTTGACAGTTTCAGGACTATTGGCGATAATTTTAAGCCATCAGGGGATTGGGTCGTATCGACAAGCTTTCTTTCAAAGGAGAAGCATCTATGATGTCAACTGGCTGCCTTACCAAAACATTGACGATTGTCATTTTCATATCCCTGGCATTTGGTTCTTGTACCTCGAAAAATTATTTGGTTGTCAATTATCAATTACCCATAGAAAGCCTGACCGCTGATCAATCCGAGGTTTCTCTAACTTTCAAAGATCAAAGAACCGAACAGGCCATTGTGACCCAAAGTGCCAAAGCAGCCCTAAAAGACTTTTCAGGAAACTTTGCACTGATCGTTGCCAGCGACGATAAAAATGAGCAACTGGTGGGAGCGTTTAGTCTGTGCTCAATGATCAAGACTGTCTTTAAGAAAAGACTTGAAAATGCGGGCATCCAGGTGGCTGCAGAAGATCAACTTCAGCCGACGACCATAGAGATCATTTTAAAAGAATTCAAACTCGATTTGGTCAAGCGCAAATGGGTGGTTCAGATAACTTACCAGACCAATCTTCTTAAAGACAATCGCTTTGTTAACGGCCAGACCATCACCGGCAATGCTGAACGCTTGCGGGTTGTCGGCAGTAAGGATGCGGAACTTGTTATTGGAGAATTGATAACCGATGCGGTCAATCGATTGAGTTTGGATGAGCTTTTCCAATCCGCAGGCACCTGAGGTTTGGCTTATACCATGCTCAACAGCTTATCAAGCTTTTGCCGGCGCTGTCCAATATCGAAAATCACGTCTTGCAAATCTTTCTCGGCCAGTTTCATGCGATCTAAGACCTCACTGTAAAAACGGTAGGCAAGACCATCCACACCAGTGCCAAATCCAATCATCATGCACATCACATCCGCCAGATACACTAGTGCGGTTTCCGGGTTGTCTCTAGCGGTTTTATCGGCCATATGGTGATGGCGAATAATATAGATAAGGTTATCCGTAAATCGCCACTGTTGACCCACTCGGGCACCGAGCTCTTCATGATTGATGCCAATGACTTCTTTTTCAGCTTCATCAAAACTGTATCCTTTTGAATGGACCAATATGTGGATTTTTTCATAGGAAAAGGCCACAAATCGGCCGATAATCAGTTTTCCGATATCCTTCAGAAGCGCTGCTGTGAAAATGAGATGTCTCTGAGATGCAAATCCATGGATTTCGGCTAGCACCTTGGCTGCATATGCGGAAAAAACCGCATGTTTCCAGAGCTCTCCTTCGCCGAGTCCGTAACCATCAGGTTCATCTCTGAAGTTTGCCGCCGTTGCATTGAGCAACACCAACTCCACCACCTCATCCAATCCCAGCAAAACGATGGCATCCCGCACGGAGTCAATCCGCCGAGACAACCCGAAATGGGCTGAGTTGCAGATTTTCAATATGCTGGCGGTGATCGAAGGATCGTGAATAATCAAATCCGCAATGTCAGACATTGAACTGTGCTCATCTTCGGCCAAAGTCATCAGCTGGGCCGCCACTGGCGGTATCGGCTTGAGGGTGTCGATACCGTTGATGATATCATCAATATTGGTCATACGGTCACCTCTGTCTGACCTAAAATTTGAATATGGCTATCTCCATTACCCATATCCAAACGCAGTGTTCTAAGAAAAAGCCCACCGGTATCCGCATAATGAATGGCCAAGTTGCGTTCCCTTAGGAAAGAGGTGACGGCCTGCAAATTTTTGTTTCCGATATTAAATGCGTCGGTCTGGTCCATGATCTGTGCCCCACCGGCCAGCACCACCTTTAAATTTTCAGTTCGCGCCCCGATATCATTGAGCCCATTCAAAAAGGCGCCCAGACCGGTATCGGCAAACATAAACGGTTGGAATTGGGCTTTCAACGGTGACATCATCGACGAATCGGGTAAGACAACATTCAGCAACCCGCCGACTTTGGCTTTCGGATCATAGATGGATATGGCCATACCGGAACCCACCGAGAAGGCCACCAATGTTTCCGCAATATTTCGGGTGATCTTTAGCTGGCCAAAATTGACCGCGGTCATTACTGAGATCGGTTGATGAGACAGCTGGGTATTGAGCATCGCGTATTTCCTGTGCAATTTTAGATCATAATGTAATTTCGACAGCTTATAGACAATATCGGTCGAACATATCCGGGACTTGAATCAAAAATAATCGCTGCGAGTTGGAGATCGGGCCTATGCAGTCGATCGGTTTATCCGTCAACAACCTAAAATACCAGCGGTTTTGGCCCGCGGTTCTTTGTGGATGCCGTCCATTGGGCACGGCAAATCTGACGGGTTGAAGAATTTTTCTTTTTGGTCTATGGTTACGCCTATCATTTCAACCGGATGCCATCCACATCCTTTTTCAGATAGGAAAATGATTATGAAGATCGCTAAACGTATTCAAAGGTTGGGTACCGAAACCGCTTTTGCGGTGTCGGCCGAAGCGGCTGCCTTTGCAGCTGAAAGCAACAAGGTATATCCTTTTCACCTGGGCGATATGAATATTTTAACGCCCGCCAATGTAATGGAAGCCGCCATTAAAGCCATGCGAGAGGGCAAGACCGGCTACTGCCCCAATGCCGGAATACCCCAGTTGCGCGAAGTTCTAGCAGCCGACGTCAGTGCTTCGCGCGGGATTTCTTACACAATGGAAAATGTCGCCATTCAGCCCGGCGGCAAACCCACGATCGGCAAATTTATCCTGACCCTTATGAATCCGGGCGACGAAGTCCTCTATCCCAACCCTGGATACCCTATCTATGAATCACAGATCGAGTTCAACGGTGGCGTCGCTGTTCCCTACAGCTATCTTGAAGGCAAAGATAACTTTGAAATCGATATCGATGCGCTCGCTCAAAAAATTACACCCAAAACCAAGCTACTGATTCTCAATGACTTACAGAATCCCACCGGCGCAGAATGTTCGATCGCAGAAATGGAAGCGCTGGCCGCGCTGGTGCGTGAACATAATCTTTTTGTGTTAAGCGATGAAGCCTATTTTGACATCCGTTATGAAGGCAAAAGTACCTCTTTTGCATCTTTGCCGGATATGGCTGAACGCAGCGTTATCCTGTATACCTTCTCTAAAAAGTTTGCCATGACCGGCTGGCGTCTGGGCGCCACCATCGGCCCCAAAGAGATTATCGAAGTGATTGCCAAACTAAATGTCAATGACGAATCCTGCCCGAATCACTTTATTCAGTATGGGGCTATTGAAGGGCTCACCGGCGATCCAACCGGAGCGCAACAGATACTCGACACGCTAAAAGACAGGCGGGATACCGCAGTGGACATCTTAAATTCCATAGACGGCATCCATTGCTTCCGTCCAAATGCCACTTTTTACCTGTTTCCAAATGTCACCGCTGCCATGCAGCAAAAAGGCTTTAGTGATTATGAGGAATTCCGAAGAGATGTTTTGAGCGCAACGGGTGTATCGTTCTGCTCGCGCTTACATTTTGGCCGGCCACTAGAGGGTGAGAAAAACGCATACATCCGTCTGGCTTATTCAGGAATCGATACACCTGAGATCGAAGAGGGGCTCGCCAAATTTAAGGCATATATTGAAAGCTAAATGGGATGCGGTTTATCCGCATCTGAGCGCTTTAGATTTTTTTCCCATTTAAATGCATAACGGCAGTGTCGACAAACAATATACCGGCCCATCATCTCATCTTTGTTAACATCCTGAACTTTTCCGCATTTTGGGCAAATCAGTTTCATAGCAGCTCCACATGGACATAACCATAAACAAGTATCATGCCATTCTGATCCGCAAATGCTCTGTTTTATAACATATTGTAATTAATTAATATTTTTTTATATGCGATTGCTGCCAGAAGCGGCAAAGGGTTGAAGCGGGGGATATTGCTGAAAGTGATGGGGTATTTGCCGCAACCCCATTATGAGAGCTGATATTTGTCCAGTCGATAGCGCAGGGTATCTCGGGTCAAACCCAGCAATCGGGCGGCCTTGCTTTTATTATGGCCCGACTGCTCCAAGGCCGACAAAATCAATTGCCGTTCCACCTCTTCCAATACGATGCCCCCGTGCGGAACGGTCCACTGGTGGGCCTGCTGGTTCGATTGTCGGGCTTGCGTTCCAGAGATCACCAGTTCATGAGCATCCAGTGTATCATGATCGGCAAATATCATGGCCCGTTCCAGGCAGTTGCTGAGTTCGCGGACATTACCCGGCCAAGCGTAACTGAGTAAAAGTTGACGCGCATCCTGGGTAAAGCCTTTGACGTTCCTTTTGAACTCAACATTAAATAATTTCAGCAGATATTCGGCGATGATCATGATATCTGCTCCCAGTTCACGTAAGGGTGGCATGGTTAAGGAGACGACATTTAAGCGATAAAAGAGGTCTTCTCGAAACCGCTTTGCTTCGACCTCATTGTTTAGATCGCGATTGGTTGCTGCAATGATGCGAATGTCGGCTTCAATGGATTTGGTACTGCCCAGACGGCGGAATTGCTTGGTTTCCAGCGCATTGAGCAATTTGGCTTGCATGTTGAGCGGCATTTCACCGATTTCATCTAAAAACAGTGTACCGCCCCGGGCCTCCTCCAATAATCCGCGCTTGGCGGTGACCGCATGGGTAAAGGCCCCTTTTTCGTAGCCAAAAAGCTCTGATTCAATCAGATGTTCCGGTAAGGCAGCACAGTTAATTTCGACAAAAGGCGCATCAGCAGACATCGAGCTATAGTGCAGAACGCGGGCTGCCAGATTTTTGCCGGATCCGGTTTCCCCCATCAGCAAAACCGTTGCCGAGGGAAATTTGCTGAGTTTTTGAATCGTTTCGCGGATGCCTTGAATGGATGCCGAGTCGCCCAAAATACTTTCGCTCAGAAATTTTTTGCGAAACTCCGGATCGCGTTTGTAAAGAAAAAGTTCATAGCGATCCTGGTTTAACTCCTGGGCGGCGAGTGCCTGCTCGGTAACGTTTTCAACTACAACAAGTCCATGATTCTTTTGCTTGTCCGGCAAAATTAGCAAATTAAAGAAGACCGGATCTTCACCTTCCAAGGAGCGGTTGACAAAATCCAATCGAAAATCGCTTTTTCTTTGCTGGATGATGGTTTTGATAAATTCTTCACTGCCGATCAATTCAGGGAAAAAATCGAGCAAATGACCTTTGCTCAAGCGCAGCCCGATCAATACGAATAATTCTTTTGCCAGTGTATCTATCTCGATGATATTGAACTGTTCGTTAAAGACAACAGTTCCCAAATTTTTGTAGGTCAGCAGTTGTTTTAAGGCATCACTCATGAGCGCGGCACCCTATTTTGTTTGACAGGTTCATAAAAGCCTGCTCAACCCCTTCACCGGTCTTGGCACTGGTCAACAGCAATTCGGTTTTGTATTCCGCCGCTTTGGCTTTCAGGGCTGACAATGTTCGTTTATCTTCTTCAAAGATGTCCAGCTTATTCCCCAAAACGATCACAGCTGCATCCGGGCTGATGGCGGAAAACCGCTCGTATATCTGGCCGAAGTGTTCGATGGTTTCCGCCCGGGTCAAATCGGCAACAATCAGGGCGCCGGTTGCGCCGCGGAAGTAGTTGGTTACCACGCTGTCAAATTTTTCCAGGCCGGCAATATCCCAGATCAAAAATGTATGCTGGATCATCTGGTTGCTGTTGGGTGTTTGAATCGGCGGCAGCGCTTTTTGGCTGATTTTAACACCAATGGTGGTTAGATACTTATCATCGAAGCGGTCGTAGACAAACCGTTCGATCAGGCTGGTTTTACCCACTGCAAATGATCCCAACAAGCAAATTTTTTTCTTCACTGAAGCCATTGAACCACCCGTTACATGAAAGTAAATCCGTTGACTCGTGCCACCAACCAGAAAGCATGTGCGCTGCAAATGCGTGCCTGGAGCTGACAGCCAGTCAGGCGCTCGCAACACTCTGTAACTGTGTTTTCACCTACCCTGCATATTTTTTTTCAATAGCAGATAATTCTAAACTTCACAACAGGTTAAATTTCCTTGAAAAAGTTTAATCTTTGGCATAAAAGTGAAGTCGTATACCAATTCAGGCATCAAGATGGCAACAAGGTTAATCTGGATTAGAAGGCGTTTAAAGAATAACGAAAGCGCCGAAGCACGGTTTGATGGTCGTTTTTTATGACGGCTTCTAATTTAAAATGAAAGGAGTAGACCGGTGACAAAGGCCAAGAGAAAAGCCAGCCCATCATCTCCAAAGAATAAATCTTCTGCTGAATCCTCAGCGGGCAACCGTCCTCAGAAAGGCTCCCAGGAAACTACCGGTGCCCAGAGTGTTGACAAAATCAGAGAGATTATTTTTGGCAACCAAATGCAGGATTACGACAAAAGGTTCACCCGTTTGGAAGATGACCTTCACAAGAAGCATGCAGAATTGCGCGACACGATCCATAAACGCTTGGATTCAATCGAAGCCTTTATCAAAAAAGAGGTTGAAGCGTTCAGCGATCGCCTCAAAAATGAGCAGTCCATGCGCGATGCATCCACTAAAAAATTATCCAAAGAGTTTAAGGATTCAACGCGAACGCTATCAAAAAATATTGAACAGCTGGAAGAAAAACAGAGCACAGACACCCGTGACCTGAGGCAGCGTCTACTAGACGCATCCAAAGATTTATCCAATGAGATCTCTCAAAAGCAAGATGAAGCTGCCCAAGCGCTTAAGCGGGCCTACAATGAGCTCAATGAAGATAAAGTGGCACGCACAACCCTATCTGAACTGCTGATGGAATTGGCTGTGCGCACATCCAATGAATTGGCCGCGAAATTTGACCCGGCAACGGATGATTAGAAGCATGAGCGATTCAAGCGACGAGCAGGGCGGAAAAGCGGCTGAGGGCTCCCAGACGCCCGAGGAAGCCTTAGACGAACTGCGTGAACTTCTGCTTAAGCCCATTCAGGCGCAGCTGGATGAATTGCAACGACGCCTGGACACACCCGATTTGCATGCCAAAGACGTCAGCCGTGTTTTGCCGGAAGCCATTTCTATACGCTCGCAGCGCGATAAAAAGATTGAAATGGCTTTGGAACCCATCACCGAAAAGACGATCAAATCTTCCATCAAAAGAGACCGCAAGGCGCTGGTCGATGCACTTTTTCCGGTTATGGGCCCGGCCATCCGCAGAGCCATCGCGTCCGCCATTCAAGGGATGGTGCAGAGTTTTAACCAGATCCTTGAACACAGCGTATCCATCAATGGACTCAAATGGCGACTCGAGGCGCTCAGGACTCAGAAATCTTTTGCCGAGGTGGTGTTACTGCACACATTGATCTATCAGGTCGAACAGGTATTTCTCATCCATCGGGAAACCGGCCTGGTGCTTCATCAAGTCGCCACCAAGACGGTGATCGCCGACGACCCGGATCTGGTCTCCAGCATGCTGACCGCCATCAAGGATTTTGTCCAGGATTCATTTGGCGGCCCCGCGGATGAACCTCTTGAAACACTGCGCGTCGGCGAGCGCAGTGTTTGGATCGAACACGGGCCGCATGCGTTTTTAGCGGCTGTGATTCGCGGCAATCCACCGGTAGACCTTCAAAATTTTTTAAGGGATGCCCTGGAGGAAATTCATTTCAGGCACCGTGAAGCATTGGTGTCGTTTGATGGAGACCCGGCGCCATTTGAAGAAACACGCTATATTCTTGAAGACTGTCTATCAGCTCAGTTTAAAAAAGATAAACAAAAACCATCGTATCTGCTGTGGGCGGTCGTCGCCCTTATACTGATATTGCTGGGGGGCTGGATGCTGTCCCGCTACCAAGGGCAACGCCGCTGGTCACAGTATTTATCCGGGTTGCGCGATCGGCCGGGGATCGTCATCACGAATGTCATCCACAAAGACGGCCGACACCATATTTACGGGCTTAAAGATCCGCTGGCACCGGATCCCGCAGTCGAAATGGATGCTGCAAATCAGCAACCAAAACAGGTCCAGTTTCACTGGGAGCCCTATTATTCTCTCGACCCTGAATATGCGCATCAACGCTTGCAGACGGCCCTTAACCCGCCGGCAACCGTCAGCCTGGATTTTAAAGGTGGCATCCTGTACGCCAAGGGGGCTGCGCTGCATGACTGGATCGAAACCAGCCGCCGACAGGTCTCCGCCGTCGCCTGGATAGCCGCATTTGATGTTTCCCAACTGATCGACATTGATACCCATCTGCAACCACCACAAACAGTAAATCTTGAGCTGGAAGGAAATACCCTGCACGCCCGCGGCAGCGCCAAGCAGCAATGGCTGCTGGAGGCGCAACAAAAGGTCAACACCATACCCGCCATCTCCAATTTTCAGCATGATCAGCTCATCAATGTGGACGCCGAGCGTTTAAACGATATCAAGAACCAAATTGAGCAGCAGGTTTTATTTTTTCTGCATGGAAGCGAAAACTTCGTCCCCGGCCAGCAGAATAAAATCAACAACTTGATTATTCAGTTGAAAAAACTGGATGCGATGACCAAGGCGCTGAAAGGGGGCTATCAAGTAAAGATCACCGGCCATTCGGATAGCACCGGAACGGATGAATTCAATCTGCAGGTCAGTCAGCAACGCGCTGGTACCGTTCTGGCCGTATTACTTTCAAACGGACTGAAGAATGAAAATTTTATAGCCAGAGGTGTCGGCGACACAAAACCTTTACGAAGTGAAACAGATGGGCAGGACCGCTCCTTTAATCGTGCTGTCACCTTTAAGGTGATCTGGCAGTGATGGGCGGCTTCAGAGGTTTCAGAAGAACCGCTAAACCTTTTGCAAGCCGGTTTGTTTGATAGATTAAGGCGCCGGCCTATATAAAGCATTTTATCTTCAGATCCCGACAGCATTCCACTTGGATGATGTGAATGATCTTACTGCTTGGGTTTATACAGGCCGGCGCACTGGCAAAAGTCATGCGGTTAAATCAACTGAGTGTTAATCTTTGTGCTCATAAACGTGAATATCCTGCTGTGGATAGGGAATGCTGATGCCCTCGGCATCAAAGCGCTTCTTAATGGTTTCGTTGGCATCGAAAATTACACCCCAGTAATCGCCAGCCTTCACCCAGGGCCGGACCGTAAAGTTAACACTGCTATCCGCCAGCTCAGAAACAGCGACTTTTACGGCGGGCTCTTTGAGGACCCGTTCATCCTGCGACAACACATCTAAAATGATATTACGTGCTTTGTCGATATCATCTTCGTAGCCAATGCCCATCACCATATCCGCGCGACGGGTGCCTTTGGCAGTAAAGTTGGTAATGGTATCGCCTGTCATCTGGCCATTCGGAATGATAATGGTCTTGTTGTCCGGTGTGACCAGCTGGGTGGTAAAGATTTGAATTTCTTCGACCACACCGGTAACACCAGCACCTTCGATAAGATCGCCCACCTTAAACGGCCGAAAGATGATCATCAGCACCCCGGCTGCAAAGTTTGACAGCGAGCCCTGCAACGCGAGGCCAATCGCTAGACCGGCAGCACCCAGCACCGCGATGAAAGAAGTGGTTTGAATTCCCAGCATGCCCAAGGCGGCCACAATAACAAATGTCAGCAGGGCAACATAAATCAGGTTGGTTAAAAATTTGGTCAGGGTGGGGTCGACGTTGCGTTTTTCCATGACTCTGAGCGTCAATCTCCTCAGATATTTGACCACCCAGCGACCGATAATGAACACCGCCAGCGCCGCTAGAATCTTAACGCCGAAAACCGTCAACAGCTCATATCCCTTGGCAATTAATTGCTCAACATCCATTCCATACCTCCTTTTTTAGAGAACATCTTTATTCATTCGAATGCGTCGAAGACTTATTGTGGTATCGGATTCGATTGCCGATTTCAACCCTGATAATCGCCTGTAGTCAAGCACTGTTCAATCCGTATCTTGAATCAGACAGCGGTGCCCTATAGTCTGGCCTTTTGGACCGTCGATTGACCGGCTGTATATCTAAATTTATTATTTACCGCACCTTTTAAAAGAAACAAAAAGGCCGCCCCCTGGGTCATTTTAGATTTGTCCGACGTGGTCTTGGGGGCCGCCATCTTAGTGCGATGGGATAGGTTGACAACTGGCATTTCGCGGGAATCGGTATCTTTAAGAACCGCCCTTTGGGGGATGGCAACCATTTGTCCGTCATCCCATCCGATATGCGCCGGTATGAAATTAATCGCCCGGGCAATTTTGCGATGCTTGAACTTCTCGAGCAACGGTACGTAAGACTTGGGCATCAATAAAATCGTCGCGACCTGTTTGGATGGTACTTTTGCAGCAAAAGCTTTTTGCGCCACCTGTCGCTCACTGCTGGCTTGGGTGTATGCGGTTATCACTTCCCGGTGTTGCCCCAGCTTGAAGCCCACACCAAAGGTTAATGCCATTACCAAACCTAAACCCACAAGCTTTGTATATGTTTTCTGCATCATTGTCAGTTCCTTCTAATTTTTTGGATTCGAATTACCAGCAATTAACCTATTGTTAATTCGTGATAGCTTAAAGGAGCAAATCATTTGCCAAGCCATGCCATCCCATCTTTAGAAAAATCATAAATTATTGTAATTATTTTATATATTTAATATTACCCTATCAAACGGCAACGGCAAACAGGGTGGTACAATTAGGGGATATCCCCAATCCTTGGGGCATATACCTTAAAACAGCATCGATTCAATTCGCACAGAAGGCTTTGGATCCCAATTTTACCAATATGGTAAATAATATGTCGAGTGACTCCCATATCATTAGACGGGTTAAATAACGGCATCATACTGTCATTTCACCCATAAAGTTGCCATATGGTAACACCGATTGACGCATTTAAAAAAATTAAAGTTATAATTTCAGAGACTTAATGTAATCAACCGCATGTGGTGCAAGAAGTGGCAACGTAATTGCTTTTTTACATATGTCAATGGATAAAATGTCCCTTTGAGATCACACCATCCACCCAAAGGGGGGAGTCAAATGGTTTCAAGAAGAAAATTTTTTATGATTTCAGCTGGTCTACTGGTAACAGCGCTGGCACCTCACACCGTTCGCGCCGATGAGGCCCAGCAGAGAGAATCATGCGGGCGCCTTCTAAAGACACCATCCAATTCGCAATTTTCGTCACCGCATTTGACGATGGCGAATTATCCGATTACCATCGAGGTTCTCAAAGCGGGGTATCAAGATGAAATTCAGTCCTTCCAGTTGTATACCGCTTTTGCCGAAACAGCTCTTGAAGACCAGCTTCCAGGAGTAGCACATCTGTTTCGCACATTTGCGGAGTGTGAATTTATCACCGCCCGGAATTTTAACAATATTTTACTCGATCTCGATGTCCAGTATCACGTTTCGGTAGATCAATTGCCGGTCCAAAACACCAAAGAAAATCTGAAATCAGCCATTCGATTGGAATTAAAGGAAATCGAAGAACGCTATCCTAAACTGCTCCGCAAAATCAAAAAAGAAGGTCATATCAATGCCCTGGCGGCTACGCAGCATGCCTATGATTCCCGCAAACAACACCATTCTCTGCTGGTGGATATGAAAAATGCAATGGGGGTTTTCTACTCGAAGATGGTCGACCGCATTGAAACGGATCGTTTGCAGTTTTGGGTTTGCGATGCCTGCGGATCGGTGGCCACCGAAGCGCCTATCAGAACCTGTTGTATCTGTGAAAATCCGGCCTATTTTTCCAAGGAAATCCCCCATCCGGCGTAACCCGGAAAAGACAGGATCCCATTTTACGTCCCTTTATCCAACCTCTTGTTCAAGGGCCGGAAGACCGTATTGTCGTCCCACCGACACCCATTCTGCTGCGTTTCAAATCGCAGGCTGGTTGTCGATAGTTTGTGATCCCCGTACAACCGTCAATTAATCAGCATTTACTCCGGTTCTCAAGACATTAAAATGGCCACATATAAATTAGGTGGGATCACCCTGCAGAATCTGGCAAGGAAACATTTTGACTGTCCTAGCATTTAAGGTTATAAAGCATACACCAAAACTAAAACCCTTAAAGGAGGCAATTAATGGCTGGTGGATATGCAGGCAAAATAGGCTTTATCGATTTAACCACAGACAAAATTGAGGTTGTCGAGCTAGACGAACAATTGGCCAGAAATTATATCGGTGGACAAGGCTTGGGTGCCCGGATCTTGTTTGAGCGTCAGAAAAAAGGCATCGATCCATTGGGCCCTGAAAGCCATTTGGGCTTTACCACCGGCCCATTGACGGGTACGAAAGTACCCACTGGGGGGCGCTATATGGCTGTTTGCAAATCGCCGTTGACCGGGGGCTGGGGCGATGCCAATTCCGGCGGCTATTTCGGAGCGGAGTTGAAGGCCGCCGGCTGGGATGCCATTTTTGTCAACGGTCAGGCAAGCGGTCCCAAATACTTAGCCGTCAACAATGACCGCATTGAGATCAAAGATGCGGCTCATCTTTGGGGCCAAGATACCGTTGACACTGAAGACGCCATTCGCAAGGAAGCCGGTGATAAAAAGATACGCATTGCCGCCATCGGCCCGGCTTCTGAAAAGCTTTCATTGATTAGCGGAATTGTCAATGACGCCGGACGCATTGCTGCGCGTTCCGGGGTGGGTGCGGTCATGGGGTCCAAAAAGCTCAAAGCCATTGCCGTGCGCGGCAGCGGCAAAGCCCGCATCGCCGACAAAGACGCACTGGCGGCATTGCGCAAAACCTTCATCAAAGAAATGAAGGAAATGGGAGGATTTGCACAAACACTGATGGACCATGGCACCTGCGGGATTACGGGTGGCGGTGTCGCCTCGGGTGTAACCCCGGTCAAAAATTGGCAACATACCGGCGAGCAGTCCTTTCCGAATCTGGAAAAAATCGCAGATGCAGATGCCATTATCGCCTATCAGAACCGCAAATATAGCTGTGCCAACTGCCCGATTGCCTGCGGCGGCATTTTCAACGTCGATAAAGGCAAGTACCCGGTGGGTGAAACCCATAAACCCGAGTATGAAACCATCGGCGCTTTTGGCACCATGTGCATGTGCGATGACTTTGAATCAATCATTAAACTCAACGACATGTGCAACCGCAGCGGGCTGGACACGATTTCCACAGGAACCGCGCTGGCTTTTGCCATGGAATGCTTCGAAAACGAGATTATTAGCACACAAGATACGGACGGTATTGCGCTTACCTGGGGCAATGCCGAAGCCATGATCGAGATGACCGCCAAAATGATCGCCCGTGAAGGATTTGGTGACATTTTGGCCGATGGCGTTAAAATCGCAGCCGAGAAATTGGGCAAGAAAGCGGACCCATTTGCCATGCACGTGGGAGGTCAGGAACCGGGTTTGCATAACGCCCTATATCTTCCCAGCCGCGGCACCGGTTTTGTGTGTGATCCCACCCCGGGCCGTCATACCGCAGCACCCATGGCCCGCATCGACGCCGGTCCCGGACAATGGGCGCCCTACCCTGAGTTGCAGATCGGTCAATACGATCAGTACAGCTACAGCGGCAAAGGTCCCTTAAGCGCCACCGCCTCGCGTTATCTTCAGGTAGGCTCCAGCGCCGGCGTGTGTATCATGCCGATGATGTTTTTTGGTAACTACCCATTGGTTGAATTTTTCAACGCCGTCACCGGCTGGAATCTGAATGTGGATGAAGTCCTGACCACCGGTGCCCGTATCCAGACACTGCGCCAATGCTTTAATCTGCGGGAAGGCATTATGCCTGCTGATATCAAATTACCCGACAGAATGGTCGGGTTGCCGCCCCAGAAAGAGGGCCCGGTGGCCGGTGTGACCATCGACGTCGACAACCTGGCCCGGGAATACCGCCAGGCCATGGGCTGGGATCCGGACAGTGGGCAACCGCAGCAAAGCACCCTTGACAAACTGGGCTTGACCCAGCTCGTCAATGCTCATGGTTAGCCAAATAAATGGGTTATTCTGTCAACGACAATTGCCTATCAAACGTCTATTTTTCTGACACCCTGTGCGCCCGAACCAAAATGGGGGTGGTGTCGTCAGGACCGATCGATTCCAGTCGTAAAAGGAGTAACTCGGATGCGCTTTAACCGACGATACACCCTGATCGTTTTTTGTCTCGTAATGGGCGGCCTTTTGGCCCCTGGCAGTCATGCGCATGCACAGCCCAAATCGGATCTCAAATTGGATGACCAGAAGATTTTTTGGACGGATTTGTCGTTTCGCGCCAAAAAATTCTGGGTTGAGGTGTCAAGTGATATCCGATTGCGTACTGTTGCAGCTTCCGAGCTTAAGGCTGTGCTGCTGAATCCGCCGCATGGCGACCCCATTCATCCACAGTCCCCCAAAGTGGCCCAACTGACCATCCATACGACCATCGATCCCAGATTTCGTTCCGCAGTCAACATCGAAAACCAGATCTGGTTCGATCCTTTGGACGCATCAGCGCTGGGCCGTATCCGAATGCGGCGCGGCGAAGATGATTTTAAAAAAGCATACCGGTTTACCGAACAGGGGGTTTATCGGCATCGGATTGAGCCCCAAAATAAAAATCAAGCCCGGCTGGCGCCCGAACAATGGACAGATACCAAAGACAGCTTTTATGCGTATAACCCCAAAAAGCAAAGATGTTCATTAATTTCAGAGCGCTCTGTCCTAATCTATATTCTCAACTCGATGGCCGTGGCAAATGACAGCGCACCGTTTACCTTTTGTGCGTTTGGCAAAAGGCAGCTACACCGAGTTCAGATACGCAATCAAGGCCTGCAGCCCATTAAGGTAAAGTATTCTGAAAAAGGACCTAGCGGCGAACAACGAATAGAAGGCACCGTCAAAGCCCTCAAATTTGCCATATCGGGCACTTCTCTGCTTGAAGAGCGTGGGGAGGCCGAAAATTTTTCCTTTCTGGGCTTGCACAGGGACATCGTCGTCTTCATCGAACCCACCAGCGGTCTTCCTCTCCAGATTAGCGGCATCATTCCCTCAATGGGCAAAGCCGAGCTAAAATTAAACAGGGTTGAACTCAACCGAACATCCGACTGATTTTTCTTGACCTACAAGAGATGGTCCCATACTTGACAAAATGAGGCCATAACGTTAGATTGGCCGCTAAAATCAGGCAGTTCAGGCCATTTGCCAAATTTGGTCAAATCCATTTTAGAGCTACCGCGCCTTGTTGTCATCAAACAGATGACAAAATATTTAGCATGTACCTATTCTTTATCAGAGCCTTTAATGACATTGATCATATAACGCCGATTGCATGGAAAATGCATCAGGACGGTTATGCGGTGTCTGTCTATTGTATTGATCCGGAATATGATATTCATAGTGATTATCGCCTGGCCTTTTTGCGCACCAACGGCATTCCGGTTGGCTATCTTTATGAGGCCCTTAAAGATCAATGGGGATATGTCCAACGGCTAATCCACACGGTTATGATCGGCAGTTACCGGCTGCAAAAAAGATTCACCCGGCATCAGCACAGCGGGCCGGTTGTCATCCGCAACACACTGGGCAAATGTGCGCGCGAGATGGGGAAATTAAGCTACCTCATATTAAAATCATCTTTTTACCAAAACGCATGGGCGCAGCGTTTTTTAAAGCACACCCGTGCCAAGGTACTTTGTTTTGATCACGTCAGACCGCGCCAATATGTGGTTGGCACTTTGCTTGAGGCGGCACAGGCAACATCCATCCCCGTCATTGCACTGCCACACGGCGTTTTTATCTATCGCAATGACCTGTATAAGCAAGGCGCCACCAAGGAACGCGGATATGCCAAATATAATGCCTTTGACTATATTATTATCCAGAACCCGCAGCGCAAACAATACCTCGTGGATTCCGGTGTTCAGGAAAACAAGATCTTTACCCTTGGCAGCACACGCTATTGTGACGAATGGATGGCGCAAAACAGGCAGATTCTGCCCAGAATGCTCAAAAATGGCCATCAACGGTCTGCCAGACTAAAAGTCGTTTTTATGACCACCCGCTTTGCCTTCCGCATCGATGTGCAACGGATGCTGAAAACATTTCAATTGCTGGCGCAACTGGATGATATCGAAGTGGTGGTCAAACCGCATACCCGTACCGGCAAAGAAGCCGGATTTTACGAAAATCTCCCACTGCAAAATGTCGCCGATATCTCGTCTGTGGAGCTGTGTGAATGGGCGGATATTACGCTGGTGATAGCCTCCAGCATTCTGATCGAGGCCCTTGTGCAGGACAAACCGGTTCTGTACTTAAAATACCTGCACGGCAATAAGACCCTGTACGAGGAGATGGGCGCCTGCTGGCAGATTAATGATGAAACTGAACTTGAAAAAGCGCTACGAACATTGCAGGCCGACAAAAAAATGGTGCCTTATTCAGATGAGAATGTACAAAAATTTCTTTCTGAAATCATATACGGCGGCCAGAAAAAAAGAGCTGTTTTAGAGGATTATCAGCAGTTTATCTTAAACTGTGAGCATCAGGTCGAATGAAAATTATTGATATTTCGGTACCCCTTAGTCCCCATTTGCCAGTGTGGCCCGGCGATCGTCAGATTGTCTTGGAACGCTATCATGCATTGTCAAGAGGAGATACCAGCAATGACACTCGGCTGGTCTGCAGCGTGCACTCTGGTACGCATGTCGACGCTCCGCTTCACTTTGTGGAAAACGGGGCCAGCGTTGAACAATTGCCGCTGGATGTGCTGATGGGGCCGGCTGTGGTCGTTGAACTGCCGGAGATCGATGTGATTACACCGGAGCAGTTGGACGCCCAGGAACTGCCCCCCAGTACCCAACGATTGCTCCTCAAAACAAAGAATTCGCGCTTATGGGACCATCCGGACCATAAATTCAATCCGGAATTTGTGGCATTAAGCGCTGCGTCGGCAGACTGGATGGTCGACCAGGGTATCCGGCTTGTTGGCATCGATTATTTATCCATTCAGCTGTATGACGATGTTGAACCGCAGACACACCGAACCTTATTGGATGCCGGTATCATTATATTAGAGGGGCTTGATCTGCGTCAGGTCAGATCCGGGAGATACGACCTCATATGCCTTCCGCTTAAATTGGCCGGCAGTGAGGGCGCACCGGCCAGAGCGGTCTTAATTGAAAAATAAACAACAGAAATACGCGCAACCTTTTAGTTGTTAAGAAAATATTTTAACCTTCATTAGAAAAAGCGGAAATTGGCTATGAAAATCGTTGCCATCATACCGGCCAGAATGGGATCAACACGATTTCCGGGAAAACCGCTGGCAACCCTTCTCGGACGTCCCATGATTGAACATGTTTACCGCAGGACCATTTTATGCGATGCACTCGAAGAAGTATATGTGGCCACCTGCGACACAGACATATTTGATGCCGTTGAGGCTTTTGGCGGCCGCGCGCTGATGACCTCCCCCACCCATGAACGGGCCAGTGATCGCGTTGCAGAGGCTGCTGCGGATATGGATGCAGATGTGGTGGTAATGATTCAAGGCGACGAGCCCATGACGTATCCTGAGATGATCGCAGAATCGCTTGCACCTTTTTTGCACGTTCATGAACCACTAGCTTGCGTGAATCTAACGGCTAAAATTAAAAGTCAAACAGAATTTGAGGATCGCAACACCATCAAAGTGGTCATGGACAACCAGGGGTACGCCCTGTATATGTCCCGTGAACCGATACCGACGCAGCATCTGCAGGATTTTAACCACATACCGTCCTATAAACAGGTTTGTGTGATTCCATTTACGGCGGCGGCCTTACAGGAATTTACTCGGCTCGATCCGACACCGTTGGAAGTGGCTGAATCCATTGATATGATGCGCTTCATTGAACATGGCCATCGGGTTAAAATGGTTGAAACCGCATTTGCCACCCATGCGGTGGATAACCCGGCAGATCTGGAATTGGTCGAAGGCTTGTTGCGCACAGATCCGTTAACGCACAAATATCTATCTTCAATTGATTGATCACATTCGATTAAAAGCGGCTTGTGATTTGTTATTCGTTAATAGAGTGAATATCAGCTAAAGCAAAATAGCATATCGACATCTCAAACATACTTTCGATGATCAAGCTTTTCTGGCTTGTAACGAATAACCAATAACTGCGAATTAAGTTTTAACTCAATTCGCATTGATGGAGGTTCAATAAAAAAGTGAAATGGCGAGTTTTGGTTTCTGCACCGTATTTTATCCCGGTCATTGAAGATTGGCGCCAACGACTGGCTGCGGAGGAGATTGAATTGATTGCCGCCGATGTGAACGAGCGCTTAAGTGAAGCCGAATTGCTTGAAACTATTGCAGACATTGACGGTATCATCTGTGGTGATGATCGCATCACCCGGCGCGTGCTGGAAGCGGCCAACCGCCTGAAGGTCATTTCCAAATGGGGGACCGGCATTGACTCTATCGATTCGGAAGAAGCGCGGCGTCGCGGCATTCCAGTATATCGAACACCAAATGCCTTCTCAGAGCCCGTGGCGGACACCGTATTAGGATATATCCTGACATTTGCCCGCAAACTGCCATGGATGGATAGAGATATCCGCCAAGGAAATTGGGAAAAGCCTTCTCTGGTATCCCTGCGCGAATGCGTCCTGGGTGTAATCGGGGTTGGCGACTGCGGCAAAGCCGTGGTGCGCCGTGCAATTGCTTTCGGGATGCGGGTGATGGGAAATGACCCCGTACAACCGCCGGATGACTTTCTGTCAGAGACGGGAATTGAAATGGTTTCGCTGGAAGAGCTGCTCAACCATGCCGATTTTGTCAGCCTCAATCCGGATTTAAATCCAACTTCCTACCACCTGATCAATAAACAGCGTCTGGAGTTAATGAGGCCTGGTGCCTATCTCGTCAATGCGTCCCGGGGACCCGTCGTGGAAGAACCCGCTCTGGTTCAGGCCCTGCAAGCAGGCCAGATTGCCGGCGCCGCCCTGGACGTTTTTGAGGACGAACCGTTGCCGCCCGATAGCCCATTGCGCAGCATGCAAAACTGCCTTCTGGCGCCTCACAATGCCAATAGCAGCCCGGAGGCATGGCAGCGCGTCCACGAGAACACGGTTAAAAACCTGCTTAAAGGCTTGAAAGCAGCAGGAGCATAGAATGCGTGACCCTGAAATATCGATTGTCATCCGGACGTTTAATGAAGAAAAATATTTGCCGGATTTACTGGAAGCGCTGCGCCTGCAAACCCAACAGGATTTTGAGACCATCATTGTCGATTCCGGTTCCTGGGATCGGACGCGTGAAATTGCCGCCCAAAAGGCCGATATGCTGCTGCCCATTGAAAGCCATGATTTTACCTTTGGCCACTCCTTGAACATCGGGATTGAAGTGGCCTGCGGCCAATATATTGCCATTGCGTCTGCTCACACGCTGCCGGTTGATGAACATTGGGTCAGCAAACTGATCGCACCGCTGCGTGATCAGAAAACAGCTATGGTGTATGGGCGACAGGTGGGCGGATCCAGCTCTAAATTCGGCGAAATTCAAGACATGCGGCGCACTTTCGGTCCGCAACGAAAAGTATTGCGCCCGCCGCGGTTTTTTGCCAACAACGCCAATTCAGCCATTCGTAAGGACCTGTGGCGGGAGCGACAGTTTAATGAAAACCTGTTGGGCCTTGAGGATATTGAGTGGGCCAAATATTGGATGGAAAAAGACTATCGGGTCGTGTATGAACCCGAAGCATCCCTTTACCACATCCATGAGGAAAACTGGCGCCAGATCAGACGACGATATTTCCGGGAAGCGGCAGCCGCACGCTGGATTGGGATCCAAAATATCTGGCACGCATTGGCAACCCCTTGTTTGGAGAGCACGCGTCTTTTTTTTGACCTGGGTTACATTTTTTCTTCATCAGATCAGAACGCTGTCGGCTTAAACAACAAGATCAAGCTTGCGCGGGAAACCCTTTTCTTTCGGACCAACAAAAGTATCGGCACCATCAAAGGGTTGTTGAGCCGCTCTATTATTGAAAACCAGAATGTCAGGAGAGATATGTTTTTTGACCGAACATGTCAGGCGGTCGTCATCCACGGACCGAAGCGAGCATCCGTTGATGACATTTCAATTTCGAATCCTAAACCGGGAGAAATTTTGATCCGAGTAGCCTATGAAGGCGTATGCGCCACCGACATCGAAATTTATGAAGGCCACTTGGGATATTACAAAAATGGTCTGGCCAAATATCCCATAGTTCCGGGACACGAATTCAGTGGCCATGTGGTAAGTGTGGGATCCAATATCACCCATGTAAAAGTTGGCGATGCGGTGGTTGTGGAGTGTATTCAGAGTTGTGGCACCTGCCCGGCGTGTCTGGCGGAAAATTGGATTGCCTGCCAAAACCGGACCGAACTGGGCGTTATCGGCCGCAACGGCGGCTATGCCGAGTATGTTATCGTTCCTGGGCGGTTTGCCCATATGATTCCGGCGGAATTCGACCTAAAAACCGCCTGTCTGTGCGAACCGCTGGCCGTGGCCCTAAAAGGTCTCAAACGGTTTCGACGGACCTGGAAAGTCAAAAAGTCGCCCAAAAAATGTGCTGTGGTGGGCGCCGGCGCCCTGGGCCACCTGTGCGCTAGAGTGCTTGCGCACTGGGGACATGATGTAACGGTATTTGATCGCAATCGCACCCGGCTCAATTATTTTAACGATTCCGATATTCACGTATCACAAGATTTGTCAGAGCTACAGGCATTTGAGAATTTATTAGAAGTCACCGGTAACCCACAGGCGTTGGATGCTATTTTAAACCAAAGCCCGGCCGGTGCTCGAATTCTCCTGCTGGGCTTGCCCTATGCCCGTCAGGAGTATACGTTTGAAGGTATCGTCGCCTATGACAAAATGCTGGTCGGTTCGGTGGGCAGCGCTGCCAGGCATTTTAAAATGGCCATCGACCTTTTACCGCAGATTGCAACTAGCGCTTTTACTGATAAAGTGCTGCCGTTATCCGAGTTCAAGACCGCATGGGAGCTGGCAAAATCACAGCAGCATTTAAAAGTTATTTTAAAGATTGGCCAGGCTTAATGGACACCCGAGGGAATGAGATCGCCCCAGCGCGCCTTATCAATTTGAGATATAAGATCATTACCAGATGCCGCAACATACCATAGATCCGACGTATACGGACCCGGTTTTCATTGTGGGAATGCCCCGATCGGGAACGACCCTGCTTCAGGGGATTTTGAGCAATACGGGCAACTATTTTCCCATGCCTGAAACCCATTTTTTTTCAAGGGCGACTTATGGGCTTCGCGAAAACGACTTGAGTCAGAAGGATTGCCAAACCATTCGTCGGATATTATACCGCAAAGCTAGAATAGAGGTGGCTGAAGACGCTTTCCGGCACTTAAACTCCCAGAAAGAAGTATTTGAATACGTGATTGGGCAGTTCAACCCGGATAAAAAAAATACCTTTCTGGAAAAAACGCCTAGGCATATATTTTTCTATTCGAAAATATGCAGCTATTACCCGAGCGCCAAATTCATTTGCATGATCCGCGAGCCCAAAAATATCGTCAGTTCGCGCTTAAGGAAACATCCAAAACGAAAAAAGTCGCTCATTCGCTTAGCGCTGCTATACAATAAAATCTCCGCGGCGATCCTGAAAATAGAAAGCAAGGATAACGTCATCGTCGTTCGATATGAAGATCTAACGGCTGATAATAAGTCCTCTTTAATTAAAATTTGTGAATTTTTAAATATTCCGTACGATCGTCGATTACTTGAAAATGTCATTGCCCCCAACGAGATTGTATCAGACCATGAATTCTGGAAAAATAATAATTTAGTATTACAGAGCATCCGGGAAAACGATCCAGATAAATGGCGGGATTCGCTGGATGCCGATCAAGCTCATCTGGTCAACTACATCACGAGATCGTATGCCTCAAAATTCGGGTATGCGACAGCCTATGACTGGGCAAGGCTTTGCAAAGGATTCGGGCGTGACGTCCTAAGATTGCATAAACCCGGCGAGATAAAAAAAATTCTGTCAAAAGTTCATGGCTAAAAGATGATGTTATTATGGTTTTAAAAAAATACAAAAAAAAGATGTCTCACAGGAAGACGCGCCATGGCGCGCTGCGTGAAAGCCGATCCCATTTAAAACAGCTATATCAGGTATGTCTGGACAATATGATACCGATAACGGCGCCCATCGCACTTATCTCTCAGATCCAGCGCTCCGGTGGATCGCTTCTCAGCCAGCTTTTTGATGGTCACCCGGAAATATATGCCCATCCGGACGAGTTAATGATTGGGCATCCCAAAAAGTACATCTGGCCGCCGATCAATCTCAATGACCGCCCGATGCAATGGTTCCACCTGCTTTTTGAAGACAATGTGATAAAACACTTTAATGAAGGCTATAAAAAAGGGCATAAGTCTGAAAAGACATTTGCATTCATGTTTCCGCCCTCTTTGCAAAGAATGCTATTTTTACAATACCTGGATTCCATCGGATCCATAAGCCAGCGTGAGATCCTCAACGCTTATATGACCTCTTATTTCGGTGCCTGGCTCAATTACCAAAACGCTTATGGGACCAAAAAATATATCACAGGATTTACGCCTAGACTGGCAATGGTGCCCGAAAGCATTGAATCCTTTTTTGCAGATTATCCGGATGGCCGTCTGGTCTCAATCATCAGAGACCCCAAAAACTGGTTCCCATCGGCGCATCGGCACAACGATAAAAAAGGGAAATATGAAGATATCGAAAAAGCATCGGGTCAGTGGATCCAAAATGCGCAGGCAATGGTTCAAAATAAAGCGCTTTATGGGCCCTTGGTGGCTATCATTCGTTTCGAAGATTTAATCGGCCATACAGAGCGTGTCATGCAATATCTAGCTGATTTTTTAAACATCAACTTTAACCCGATCTTATTAACGCCAACATTTAATAATGAACCGATTGCAGCAAACACCAGTTTCACCATTGAAAATCCCGGGATTATGCTCGGTTCATTGAATCGATACAAGACGCTATCAGCAGAGGAACTGAATGCGATCGAATCCGCAACCGGCAAAGAATATCAAAAGGTTCTGGATCGTGCGGTTGCATTCTAATTGCTTGTATAAAAGGAATTAAAATGCGCAGGAGGTAAAGTTTTAAAGTAGACCCGTGACTAACGCTTTTTTCAAAAGTAGCGCGAAAATTTAGAATACATTTTAGTCACTCGCCCGACTCATCAGTCCGATGCTGAGCCACTGCCAGATGGGGAAACTATTGTCTGAGCCATGCTCACAGAATGAACGCCAGGCAGCACGCACTTTTTTTTCGTTTAGCCATTCCCGCCCCCAATGGGATAGCCCGTCTTCGATAAGTTCTTGAGCCCATCCGGCCAAAGGCCCTCTTAACCATTCCCGCTGAGGCGTTTGCACCGGTCGTTTAGGTGCTTCATACACCCCTTCCGGAAGCAAGTTTCGCGCAACCTGGCGCAGGAGCCATTTTCCGTGTCCTTCTTTCAACTTGCGCGACTCGGGTTGTCGCAGTCCCAACTCCACAATGCGATGATCCAAGAACGGTTCGCGAACTTCACGCGAGAACATCATGGAAACGCGATCGCTAAATCGCATGGCACGCGGAATCTTGGCATGTCGAATATCCCGATACTGAAGATCTCTGAGTGGGTTGCCGAATGGCGTTGGGGGTTGAAAAGATTCAGACTGCTCAGCAAACTCTGGTTGCAAGCTATCGGGCCGGGTTGTTGGGGATCGGGTTCCCTGAACAGGTCCCTTGGCAGCATCGATGCTGGCGCTTTTTTGGTAATATTCATATCCGGCCCACCCCTCATCCATACCGTTTCCATCCAGCAAAACGGTGACACCTTTTGATCGCGCATGGTTATAGACCAGTGCCATTCCCAGGGTCGGGAAACCGCCAAACGGTTCGTCTTGAAACTGCTGCACTTCAGACGCCAGGTGCGGGATCATCTCAGCATCAAGCAGACAGGGATGCCAAGGATGCTGGGTATCTTTAAGCATCAGCTCGACCCACGGTGTTTCATCATAATTTGGATCCCCGCAATAAAACGTGAATGCATTGACCGCCGAATCCATACCATGAAATCGGTTAACCAAACCCAACAAAAGAGAAGAATCCAAACCGCCCGATAGACAAATACCGACGGGAACATCCGAACGAAACCTCAGTGCAATCGTTTCTTCCAATAGGGCAATGGTTTCTTCGATCACGACGTTATCCGCTCGTTCATCTGGCCCTAGGGCCTTGACAGCATCCGCAGGATCATACCATGTCCCTATTTGATAACCACTCTCAAGATCCCATTCCAGCCATCCACCAGGAGGAATTTGCTGAATATTACACCAAAACGTGCGAGATCCATGATCATACATGCCAGAAGACAAATAGGTTGCCCAGGTTATTGGATCCGGTTTGCGGGCAACGCCTGCAGCATGCAAAGCTTTGATTTCGCTGGCTAAAAGCACACCGCCATACGGAATGTCATACCAGTAAAGCGGTTTGACACCAAATCGGTCCCGCGCAACAAATAGTTTTCGCTTTTTCCTATCCCAAAGGGCAAAGGCGAACATACCGATTAAATGCTCAAGACATGTTGTCCCCCACCGCTGATACGCAGCCAAAATAACTTCAGTATCAGTCTGGCTTTTGAAGGGATAAGACCTAAGCTCCGAACGAAGTTCCAGATAATTGTATATCTCTCCATTTAATACAATCCAGCAACTGTCATCGGCTGAATTCATCGGCTGATGTCCTGCGCTGGAGAGGTCTATGATGCTCAAGCGCGAATGACCGAAACCGATATGATGGCGCTCGTCGATATACAGCCCGCTATCATCTGGGCCCCGATGATTTTGGATGGCAACCATATCTTCTAGTTGCCTGCGATTCCAACCATCACCGCAGCCAACCGCAATACCGCACATATCGATCTCTTATCCTTTCGCAGCCGTCGCGTTTCACTGGCGTTTGTTACATTGTTTCAAACGTTGATCGTTTGCACTATTTTCATCATTTAAAAAATTTGGTTGCCTAAATAACTCTTTTAGCGGCACCATTATTTTGCACCGCTGCCGGAAGCAGATGACTAGTTTATTAAATGAAAAAAAGGTTTTGCCGCTATGGTTTTTTGTGATTCTCACGCATCATCACTTCGACCATCTTAAGGTCCAGGTCACTATCCACTCCCACTGACCGTTCTGGCGGCATAACGTAAGGACGGATGACCTGACCCCAGATCGAGTTCTGCTCGATCAGAACCTTTCGTCGCGTCAGGTATATGGCTCCGTTGCGCATATAAGCTGCTGGTTTGTAATCCTGGCGACGCGTGCCTTCTTTTTCCTCAATGCAATACGGCAGAAGCTGGTTGTCTTCAATGCGCTTCATTAATATGGGATGGGTGGAAAACACCTGCACCACGCTGATAACCGAATCGCAGGGGTCCTGCTGGGATAGTTCCAAAGCTGCTTCGATGTCTGCGGCCTGCCGCAAGGGATCCGTCGGCTGAAGCAAAAGTACCCAGTCCAGGATAATGTCATCCTGCTTTTCCACAAAACGCACGGCGTGTTGCAAGACAGGTAATGTGGGAACATCATCACCTGATAGCTCAATCGGACGTAGAAAAGGCACTTCGGCACCATTTTGACGGGCGATTGCAGCGATCTCTTCATCTTCGGTGCTGACGATCAAACGGTGAAACAAATGCTGGACTTGCAACGCTGCTTCAATCGTATAGGTAATTAAAGGCTTGCCGCAGATTGGACGAATATTTTTTCGAGGGACGCCCTTTGAGCCGGCCCGAGCCGGAATGACCGCAAGAATTTTGGCCTGTATTTGTTGATCTATACTTAGCGCCATAGTTTCATCCGATGGTGAAAAAAAAATCAGGTATTACTTAGTAAACAAGCCGCTTATCAGATTTTAGCGGCACAGTTGCCAGCAAATCGGCAATTCTGTTTCCGGCCGCTCCGTCTCCATACAGGCTGGAGGTATTGTATTTCCCATTGACCAGATGCTGTTTGATGGCATCAGTTACCGCCTCGGCGGAATATCCAGTGTCAATCACATTTGGTCCTCGATCACGCCCGATCTGACGATTACCAATATTGACTGTCGGTACACCAAGGAAAGACGCTTCACGAATACCAACACTTGAATTGCCGACGAGGCATTTTGCACCAATCAATAATCGCAGAAAGTCCTCGGGTGACAGATTTTTGAAAAAATAGATATACGGGATTTCGTGGGTTTCACGAAAATGTCGAATGCCTTTCGAAATTCGATCTGATCCGGCATCCACGTTCGGCCAAAACCAAAAGGTCGGGTGCGCAAGTTCCTCAATGGCAGTCAACGTCTCAGTAATCTGGTCCAATGAATCCTCGTATTCAGTGGTCACTGGGTGCTGCATGACGACCAGATACCCCTTTTCAGGATTAAATTCATGCCCGACACCGGCATAGCGCTCAAAGGGATTAAAACCGTCCAGCCCTTCTGATAGCACCCGGGCAGCAAGGTCCACAGAGGCGCAACCCGTAACAAATACCGTTTCGGGATCTTCGCCCATTCGGACCACTCGCTTGGCAGCCAATTCATTGGAAACAAAATGCAGATTGGCCAGTTTGGTAACTGCATGGCGCACCTTCTCGTCAATAGAACCCGTCACTTCACCACCCTGAACGTGTGCCACCGGGATATTGAGATAGGAGGCCGCTATGGCGGTTGCAATGGTTTCATAGCGATCAGCAATACTGACAACCACGTCCGGTTTAAGGTTGTCAAAGGCCGTCGCCAGTTCTACCAGACCGAGACCGGTCGATTTGGCAGTGGTTACCAGATTCTCCCCTTCAACTACCATATGCGCCACCGCATTAGGTTCAAAACCGTCTGCCCGAATAACATCGATGACCGGGCCATAGCGTTCCAACAAGGCAGAGGCAGCTACAATTAATTGCAACTCAAGATCAGGATGAGATTGAACGGCTTCCAGTACCGTTTTTATGCGTGCATAACTGGGTCGGGCGGTAATAACAACACATATTTTTCGCATGAATACCTCTTACAGTAATTTTTCTTTTGCCAATAAAAAATCGACAAGTTTTTGAGCCATAAAAACTTCGGTTTTGGCCATTGATTCGTAGGTTGCCCCTCCAATATGCGGAGTAATAAGCAGATTATCGTGTTGGTTGGCATATGCAAGTAAGGGACTTTTGTTACGTTGGGCTGCATCGCGTTCATTGGCGATGACATCAAGGGCGGCACCGCCCAACCGGCCACTTTCCAGCGCTTGGATCAAAGCATTCTCATCGATCAATTGTCCGCGTGATGTATTGATCAGTACTGCATTTTGGGGCAGCAATGCCAATTCCGTTTTTCCAATGAGTTGATGGGTATCGGCATTCAATGGTATGTGCAGACTAAGAACATCAGACCATTTCAATAATTCGGAAAGAGAAGGCGCACGCCATATGTCCTCTTTCCAATTATGGGTCAGAGGATCAAAAGCACCCACTTGCATACCAAAGGCCTGACCATATTCAGCCACCTTCTGGCCGATGCGCCCTAATCCAACCATCCCAAAGTGTTTACC